>NZ_JBEZKG010000002.1:348090-534390 GCF_040651535.1 Streptomyces sp. NPDC048420 | reverse complement strand
GCCCCGACCCACCCACCGAACCCAACGCGCTACACACGCCCCCACCGGACCCGCACAGGCCGCCGCAGGCATCCAGGGGCACGGGGAACTGCGCAAAAACACCAGCCCCCCACCGGCCCGCAGACAATCAAACAACCGAACCCCGGCTCAACCGCCGGAGGCCCCCGCCCCCAACGCCCCCCGCTGCGGCCGAATCCCCGCCGGCACAGCCCGCGCCCGCGCCGGCGTCCCCGTCCAGCATGTGCCCCGACGAGCCAGCAACCGCCCCAACCACAGCTCAAGGGAGACCAGATCCGCCAAGCCGTCCAACGGCAACGGCTCCCCCTCCGCCGCCCCGCGCAGCGCCTTGCGGACGACCCGTGCCTCCACCAGCCCCGCCTGCGCGAGCAACGGCGTGCCGAACAGCGACATCAGGGAGTCCGCCGCGACCCGCAGCCCCGTCCGGGTCGCCGCCGCCGAGGACGCGTGCGAGGGGGCGCCCCAGCCCGGCGGGAGGTCGGAGACACCCGCGCCCTCCAGGACCGTGCGGAGGATCTCGGCGCGGGCGCCCGGCCGGACCCGCAGGGCCTCGGGGAGGGCGCGGCAGGCGCGCACGACCTGGTTGTCGAGGAACGGCGCGTGCAGCCGCTGGGAGCGGATCTCCGCGGCCTGCTCCAGAACCCGCAGATCCGACGCGTGGCGGGCGAGCGCCGCACGCGCACGGAAGTCACCGGGATGCTGACCGGGACCAACCCCGGAGCGCTGTGTGGCCCCCTGCAGGCGAACCGATACTTCAGCGAGCGCCTCCCCCGTCAGCCAGCGCGCCGCGGGCCCCGGTCTGGCCCAGGTGAGCGCGGCGAGAGACGCCCCCACCGCGCCCCCGGGCTCGTCGAAGCGCTGGTGCATGAGCCGGTCGGCCAACATCTCCAGACCGACCCGGTACGGCGTACGGGCCAGCTTCCGCGCGGCGCCGTACACGCGCGCGGGGACGAGCACGGAACCGTCCGCCTTGGCCAGCGCGGCCACCGGCCGGACCAGATGGCGGCGCTTGCGGTCCATCAGCAGGTCCGCGAGGCGCGCCGGATGCGCGTCCAGCACCTGCCGGGCCCCGTACCCCGTGAAGTGGTCCGCGCTCCCCGCGGCCAGCCGCGCGCGGTGCCGTGCCGCGGTCACCAGGCACGGCCCCGGCTCGTCCGTCAGCGGCCCGTCCAGTTCGGCGTACGGGAGCGTCTCCTCACCGCCGGCCACCACCACGTGATGCAGCCGGGGATTGGCCGCGAGCGTCCCGGCCCGCTCCACCTCGGCCTCCCGCCCGCCCACGACGAGGTCGTTGAAGGTGACCGCGAGCAGCCGCTCGCCCGCCCCGGTGCCGTGTCCGAGGACCGTGCCCGGCATTCCGGGCAACCCGGCGGCCAGCAGGGCGAGCGTTCCCGACGCGGGTCCGCCGGACAGGTCGGCCCCGATCCCCGGTACCGGCATCCCGCGCGCGGCACGCCGTTCGGCGGGCCCCATGCCGGGCACGGGGCCCGGGTCGATGTCGGGCACATGGCGCGGCGCGGACAGACGCGCGCGTACCGCGTCCACCAGGGCGTCGCGCACACCGTCGACCGCGCTGTCCGGGTCGGCGGAGGGCGCGGCGACCGCGAGGGAGGCGACGGGTTCGTAACCGGCGACCTCGCGTGCGCCGTTGCGCAGGATCAGCGCGTGCCCCGGCGGAATGCGCCGTACGCCCTCGTAGGGCGTGGAGTCGTGGAGCGCGGCCGGCACGTCGGGGGCGGCGAGGAGGGCGGCGAGGTGCCCGAAGTCGAGGTTGGCCTCGATGAGGTCGGCGAGGGGCAGCGCGGCGGTCGCGTAGGCCGTACCGCCGGCCCAGGGCGTGTGGAACACCGGCCGCGCGCCCGCCAGGTCGCCGCACACGGTGATCCGGCGGCCCACCTGGACCACGGCCGTGTAGCCGCCGGGCCAGGCCGTCAGATGCCGAAGTGCCCCTCCGCGCGCGGCGAGCAGTCCGACCCGCAGCTGATCGTCGGAGGCCCCGCAGGTGCCGAAGACGGCGATCCGGGTCTGCGCGTCGACCTTCACCACGCGTACCTCGTCGGGCCGCCAGTCGCCGACCGCCCACAGCGGATCCGGGTCGCCCCACAGGAGATGCGAACCCACCGGGTGCACGGTCTCGCCGTCGCTTCCGGTGGCCCCCGCGGACCCGATCCCGGGAACACCTGCGGCGGTGCTGCTCCACCCCACCAACCACCGCATCGACGCCTCCACAGGCTGTGGACAACCAGTGCACCGTTCGAACCGGTCACCATGCTGCCATGAAGGAGGCGTGCCGTAGGGGCGGTGGAGCCGCTGGAGATGTGGGGAACGCGCCCCTGTGAACACCCGCGTACGCCTGCCGCCGGCTGTATGGGGCAGGGGGCTTGCGACGCGAATGCGCCCCCGAAACGCTCCCCAAAAACGCCTAACGCGCCCTCAACTACCGTGGTGGGAGGGCTGATCGCCCGCGAAGACGAGGGTCGGTTTTCGGCCAAATCGGCGACATCGGAGCAGGCTCACGCACGCTCCGTACACAGGCCGCGCGCCGACTCGACAGGCGCGCAGCCCGGGAGACGCCACTTCGCCCCCCGGGCCGTTCCGCCGCCCGCGGGGATGTAGGCGGCGGTGTCCCCCAGCCCACTGGATCCAGTACAGCGGGCCGACCCACGCATCATCCATCGAAGCGCTCCACCGATGGCCGGAGAAGAGCGCACACACGGGCGCACGGCCACACAACGGGAGCACGACGCAACTGCGCGTATCGGACCCGTACTTCAGTACGGACCACAATCCCGCCATCCGGAACAATGCCCCTTAACGCTTGGGATGCGGCGAACTACGCTGGGTTTACGAATGCCGCGTGGTTATGCCAGCGCGGCAGCCGTCTGTGTCGAGGGGTGGCGCATGTCCAGGGAGCAACGCGGGCCGAACGAAAAGCTCGGCACCGTTCTCGCCCTCGCGGGAATCAGCAACGCAGGACTCGCGCGTCGCGTCAACGATCTTGGCGCCCAACGCGGGTTGACTCTTCGCTACGACAAGACGTCGGTGGCGCGCTGGGTGTCGAAGGGAATGGTGCCGCAGGGTGCGGCGCCGCACCTCATCGCCGCCGCCATCGGCCAGAAGCTCGGCCGCCCGGTGCCGCTCCACGAGATCGGCCTGGCGGACGCGGATCCCGCGCCGGAGGTGGGCCTCGCCTTCCCCAGGGACGTCGGACAGGCCGTCAGGTCGGCCACGGAGCTCTACCGTCTCGACCTCGCCGGCCGCCGGGCCGGCACGGGCGGCATCTGGCAGTCGCTCGCCGGTTCGTTCGCAGTGAGCGCATACGCAACGCCCGCCTCACGATGGCTGATAACCCCGGCCGACAGCTCGGTCGCACGCGAGGTGAACCATTCGGAGGGCTCCGGCGCACCGCTCAAAGTCGGCCACAGCGATGTGCAGAAGCTGCGGGAGGCCGCCGAGGACGCCAGGCGCTGGGACTCCAAGTACGGAGGCGGCGACTGGCGTTCGTCCATGGTGCCGGAGTGTCTGCGGGTGGAGGCGGCACCGCTGCTGCTCGGCGCGTACTCCGACGAAGTGGGCCGGGCACTGTTCGGGGCCTCCGCCGAACTCACCCGTCTCGCGGGCTGGATGGCCTTCGACACGGGACAACAGGAGGCGGCGCAGCGGTACTACATCCAGGCGCTGCGGCTCGCCCGCGCGGCGGCGGACGTACCGCTCGGCGGGTATGTGCTGGCGTCGATGTCGTTACAGGCGACCTACAGAGGGTTCGGCGACGAGGGTGTCGATCTCGCGCAGGCCGCGCTCGAGCGGAACCGTGGCCTTGCGACCGCCCGCACCATGAGCTTCTTCCGGCTCGTCGAGGCGCGGGCACACGCGCGTGCGGGTGACGCGGTGGCGGCCGGAGCGGCGCTGAAGGCGGCCGAGGGGTGGCTGGAGCGGTCCCGGGAGGGGGACAACGACCCCTCGTGGCTCGGGTTCTACTCCTACGACCGGTTCGCCGCCGATGCCGCCGAGTGCTACCGGGATCTAAAGGCGCCGCGTCAGGTGCGGCGGTTCACGGAGCAGGCGCTGTCGAAGCCGACGGAGGAGTTCGTACGGTCGCACGGGCTGCGGCTGGTCGTCTCCGCGGTCGCGGAGCTCGAGTCGGGCAATCTCGACGCGGCGTGCGAGCAGGGGGTGCGGGCGGTGGAGGTCGCGGGGCGCATCTCGTCGGCGCGCACCACCGAGTATGTGAAGGATCTTCTGCACCGGCTGGAGCCGTACGGGGACGAGCCGCGGGTGGTGGAGCTGCGCGAGCGGGCTCGGCCACTTCTGATGGCTCCGGCGTAAAGATCGCCTACGCGTCTGCCTGGCTTGGGTCGACTTGCGTCTTCGGGCGCGTTGTGGCTGGTCGCGCAGTTCCCCGCGCCCCTGAAACAGCATCACCGAACCCGGCGTTTGAAGTGGCTGTCAGTGGTGCAGTGCACTATCGGAGGCGGAGGTGGTGCAGACGTGGTCGCTTACGACTGTGACGTGCTCGTGATCGGTGGGGGCATCGTCGGGTTGTCCACGGCGTATGCGATCACGCGGAGCGCGCCCGGTACACGGGTCGTCGTGCTGGAGAAGGAGGCCGGGCCCGCCCGGCATCAGACCGGGCGGAACAGCGGGGTGATCCACAGCGGGATCTACTACCGGCCCGGGTCGCTCAAGGCGCGGTACGCCGTGCGCGGGGCCGCCGAGATGGTCAAGTTCTGCGCGGAGTACGGCATCGCTCACGCGGTGACCGGCAAGCTGATCGTCGCGACCGAGCGCGACGAGCTGCCCCGGCTGCACGGCCTGGTGCAGCGCGGCCGGGAGAACGGCATCCCGGTGCGGGAGCTGGGCGCCGCACAGATCGCGGAGTACGAACCCGAGGTGGAGGGGCTCGCCGCCATACACGTCGGGACGACCGGGGTGTGCGACTTCGTCGGGGTCGCACGGCAGCTCGCCGAGGCCTCGGGGGCGGAGATCCGGTACGGCGCCGAGGTGCGGCGGATCGACCGGCGGCCGGAGCTCGGGGTCGCCGTGCTGACGGGCGCCGGGGATGTCGTACGGGCGCGGGTGCTGGTGAACTGTGCCGGGCTGCACTGCGACGAGATCGCGCGGCTGACCGGGGACGACCCGGAGATGCGGATCGTGCCGTTCCGCGGGGAGTACTACACACTGGCGCGGCCCGAGCTGGTGCGGGGGCTGGTGTATCCGGTGCCGGATCCGGCGTTTCCGTTCCTCGGGGTGCATCTCACGCGCGGGATCGACGGCAGCGTCCACATCGGGCCCAACGCGGTGCCGGCGCTGGCCCGGGAGGGGTACGGCTGGGGGGTCGTACGGCCCCGGGAGCTCGGGGCGACCCTGGCCTGGCCGGGGTCCTGGCAGATAGCCCGGCGGCACTGGCGGTACGGCACGGGGGAGCTGCGGCGGTCGGTGTCGCGCAGGGCGTTCACCGCGGCGGTGCGCAGGCTGCTGCCCGCTGTCACGCCGGACGACCTGGTGCCCTCGGCCGCGGGGGTGCGGGCGCAGGCGGTGCTCCGGGACGGGACGCTGGTGGACGACTTCCTGTTCCGGGAGGGGCCCCGGACCGTCCATGTGCTGAACGCGCCCTCGCCTGCGGCGACGGCCTCGCTGCCGATCGGGCGGGAGGTGGCCCGGCGGGCGCTGGAGGCGTTGCGCTCCGCGTGACGGGCGGAACATCCCTGAGCCGCGTTCGGCTCCGGCCGCCCCGTAAAATCGACCTCACTGTGTCTGACTCCCTCAACGCTTCCGAAGCCCCCCGGCCCCAGCACCGGCCCGCCGACGTCGGCGCGGCCGCTCCGCACGCCCCCGGTGTCTCCGTGCGGCACACCCGTGGCAAAGGGGAGCCGCGGTTTCCCGACGGGCCCAGTGCCGATCCCGCCGGGTCGCACTTCGAGCGGCGGATCCGGAGTTTCCAGCCCCGGCGGAGCCGGGTGACGGCGGGGCAGGCGGACGCATTGCAGCGGCTGTGGCCCACGTGGGGGCTCGACATCGACGGGCAGCGCACGATCGACCTCGGCGAGATGTTCGGAAACGACAACCCCGTCGTGCTGGAGATCGGGTTCGGGATGGGTGAGGCCACCGCGCAGATGGCCGCGGCCGAGCCGAAGACCAACATCCTCGCCGTCGACGTGCACACGCCCGGGCAGGGGAACCTGCTCAACCTCGCCGAACAGCAGAAGCTGTCCAACGTCCGGGTCGGCAACGGCGACGCCATCATCCTGCTGCGCGAGATGCTCTCCGAGGACTCGCTCGACGGGCTGCGCGTCTACTTCCCCGACCCCTGGCCCAAGAAGCGGCACCACAAGCGACGGCTGATCCAGCCGGAGTTCCTCGACCTGGCCGCGACCCGCCTCAGGGCCGGCGCCCTCGTGCACTGCGCGACCGACTGGGAGCCGTACGCCGAACAGATGCTCGAAGTGCTCTCCGCGCACCCCTGCTTCGAGAACACCCAGGCCGAGGGCGGTTTTGCGTCGCGTCCCGAGTTCCGGCCGCTGACCCGTTTCGAGGGACAGGGACTGGACAAGGGACATGTCGTGAACGACCTGCTGTTCCGCCGCGTACAGCACGGCGACCGAACCGACCGATCCGCTCAACCCCCCACCGGCGCCTGAGCGTGACCGCCCGGCTGCGGGCGGCGCCTCCGTCTCGTTAAGGTCGATGCTGTGGCCACCTGTCCCCCGTATCCGACGCACCCCGGTGACCCCACCGGTGGCGGCACGCTGCGGCATGCTCACTGGTGGCAGCGGAAGTGGGTGCGCTACGGCGCTCTGACCACGCTTCTGGCGCTGTCCGGGCTCGTCATCCTCGCCCTGGTCCGCGAACAGACCGGCACCGAGGGGTTCCTGGTCGGCCTCGGCCTCGCCGTCCTGCCCGTGCCGCTGCTCATAGCCGCCTTCCGCTGGCTCGACCGGGTCGAACCGGGACCCTGGCGGAACCTGCTGTTCGCCTTCGCGTGGGGGGCCTGCGCGGCCGCGCTGATAGCGATCATCGCCAACAGTTTCGCGACGAAGTGGATAGCCACCGCGACCGCCGACCCGACCAGCGCAGACACCCTCGGCGCGACCGTGATAGCACCGGTCGTCGAGGAGTCGGCCAAGGCCGCCGCCGTACTGCTCGTCTTCCTGTTCCGCAGACGGGACTTCACCGGGATCGTCGACGGGGTGGTGATCGCCGGGGTCACCGCGACCGGGTTCGCGTTCACCGAGAACATCCTCTACCTCGGCACCGCCTTCGGCACCGACCAGCTCACCGGCGACCGGGGCATCGCCTCCGTCACCGCCGCGACCTTCTTCGTACGGGTGGTGATGTCGCCGTTCGCGCACCCCCTGTTCACCGTCCTCACCGGCATCGGCTTCGGCATCTCCGCGTTGTCGGCGGAACGCCAGCACATACGGCGGGTGCTCGTCCCGCTGTCGGGGCTGCTGCTCGCCATGGGCATGCACGCGATGTGGAACGGCTCGTCGACGCTCGGGGAGTACGGGTTCTTCGCGGTGTACGCGATGTTCATGGTGCCCGCGTTCGCGCTGCTGACCTGGCTGGTGATCTGGACACGGCAGCGGGAGCTGAAGACGGTGCGCGAGGAACTGCCCGCGTACGCCGTCGCGGGGTGGCTGACACCGACCGAGCCGTATGCGCTCGGATCGATGCGGGCGCGGCGGGTGGCCCGGGAGTACGCACGGCGGCAGCTCGGCGGGCGTGCCGCGGGGCGGGCGGTCGCGCAGTACGAGGCGTACGCGACGTCTCTGGCGTTTCTACGGCGACGGGGGCGGCTGGGGCGGGCCGGGGCCGACTTCGTCGTACGGGAGCGGGAGTTGTTGCAGGAGCTGTGGTGGCGGCGGGAGGTGGCGCGGCCGGCGCTGGATCACGCGGCGCGGATGACGGCGCCGCCGGTACCGGTGGCTGCGCCGCCTTGGCCGGTGTACGGGGTGTACGGACATCCGCCGCACCCGGCGCAGCCGGTCCCACCGACGGTGCCGTACCCCGCGTACAACCCGTACCGGACGTAGGGGCCAGGTCTACGCCGACGCCTCCGTCAGGCGCCCGAGCTCCTCCTCCGTCAGCGTCAGTTCCGCCACCCCCAGCAGTGCCGGGAGCTGCTCCACCGTGCGGGCCGACGCGATCGGGGCCGTGACCGTCGGCTGGGCGGCGAGCCAGGCAAGGGCGACCGTGGCGACCGGGGTGTCGTGGGAGGCGGCGATCTCGTCGAGGGCTGCCAGGACCTTGCGGCCGCGCTCCGTCTCCAGGTGCTTGCCCGCGCCCCCCTTCGCACGGGCGCTCTCGACCGTCGCGCCCGGGCGGTACTTGCCCGTGAGGAAGCCGGAGGCGAGGGCGAAGTACGGGACGGCGGCGAGGCCCTGGTGGGCGGCGACGGCCTGGAGTTCGCCCTCGTAGGTGTCGCGGGAGACCAGGTTGTAGTGGGGCTGGAGGGCGACATAACGAGCCAGGCCCTCGCGGTCCGAGAAGGCCAGGGACTCCGACAGACGCTCGGCGGAGATGTTGGACGCCCCTGTCGCCCGCACCTTGCCCGCCTTCACCAGCTCGTCCAGCGCGCCGATGATCTCCTCGACGGGTGTCTCCGGCTTGTCGAAGTGGGTGTAGTACAGGTCGATGTGGTCGGTGCCCAGGCGCCGCAGCGAGGCCTCCGCCGCCGCCTTGATGTTCTCGGCGGACAGACCGGGGAAGTCGGGGTGCTGGCTGACCTTCGTGGCGATGACGACGTCGTCGCGGTTGCCGCGGGCCGCGAGCCACCTGCCGATGACGGTCTCGGACTCACCGCCGGAGTTGCCGTCCACCCACGCCGAGTACGAGTCGGCCGTGTCGATGAAGTTGCCGCCCGCGGCCGTGTACGCGTCGAGGACCGCGAAGGACGTGGTCTCGTCCGCGGTCCAGCCGAACACGTTGCCGCCGAGGGAGAGCGGGAAGACCTCCAGATCGGAGGAGCCGAGCTTGCGAAGAGGAATGGAAGTCATGTCCTACGTCAACGCAGGCACCGGAAGCCGGTCTTCCGATGCCTGCGACAAAGTTCCGTAAAGAACCTCAGGGGTTGAGCCCCTTGCCCCGCAGCCACGCCATCGGGTCGATCCCGTCGGCCGAGCCGCCGGGGTGGACCTCCAGGTGCAGGTGCGCGCCGGTCACGTTGCCCGTGGCGCCGACGCGCCCGATGACGTCACCGGTGCTGACCTTCTGGCCGACGCTGACGCTGATCGAGGACTGGTGGCAGAACCACAGCTCGGTGCCGTCGTCGAGGGTGAGGATCGTGCGGTAGCCGTAGGAGCCGGCCCAGCCGGCCTCGGTGATGGTGCCGCTGTGGATCGCCTTGATCAGCGTGCCCGTGGGGGCGGCGAAGTCGAGGCCCGTGTGGTAGCCGGAGGACCACAGGGAGCCGGCCTGACCGAAGGTCGAGGTGATGGTGTACGAGGAGGTCGGCAGCGTGTACTGCTTGGCGAGCTCGGCCAGGCGCTCGGCCTCGGCCTTCTTCGCGGCCTCCTCCTCCGCCTTCTTCTTCGCGGCGGCGGCCTTCTCCTGGGCGTCCTGCTCCGCCTTGGCGGCGGCCGCGTCGGCCTCCTTCTCGGCGGCGTCCGCGACGGCCTGGGCGGCCTTGGTGTCGATCTGGTCCTGCTGCTGCTCGGCCTGGGCCAGGATCCGCGAGCGCAGCACCTCACCGGCGTCCGAGGTGGACGCGGCCTGCGTCGTCTGAGTGGAGTCGGTGCCGACCGTGCTGAAGGCGCTCGTGTCGTCGGAGGAGGCGGACTCGTCCGAGATGAGCGAGCCCACGTTCGGCAGGTCCGGCATGGAGATGGACACCGGCGGCTTGCCGGTGTTGGCGCTGGCCATGCCGCCGGCGCTGACGGCGGCTATGACACCGACGCCCAGAACGGTGGAGCTGCGGGCGAATCCTCCGCCGCGCTGCTTGGCGACGCGATGCCGGCCGCGCACCGGAGCGAGGGACTCCGCGGTCGGGTTCCACTCGCCGAGGGGGGCCTCGTCGTCAGCACGGTAACCGCCGTACACGAGAGTGTCGCTGGGTACGTACGGCGCCTCGGGGGCAGGCGGGTTGGACGCCACGTGGGCGTACTCCTTTCCTTCCTTCTCGCCTACCGGGTTAGCTGACGGGTTCGGAGCAGGAAGGTCTCCTACGCGCGTATACCCGCCGTGCTGGCACGGCGGACTACGAGCGATTCACCCCAAGTGGTGGTTCCCCGGTTCCCTTGCGGAATTCGGCGCGTGAGCACGGAGCCGTCTCTTGTGACGGCTGGGACGACCGCGCTGCGTTATCGAACGTTAATAGACCCGGGGGCCCGATTCCAAGCTGTTCCGCTTGATCGTTAACGAAATCCCGCAGGACTTACGGCCCATGAACGGCGAAAAACGGGCGAGTTGACCTTGCCTCACGTGACCCACAGGTAATGACGGTATGTCAGTTGTTATGCGGAGGGCGCTCGCCCGCTCACACCACGTCACGACGGCCGTCGTACGGCGAGCAGCGCCATGTCGTCGGTCAGGAACCCACCGGAATGCCGGCGCGCCTCCTCCGCGAGGGTCAGCAGCAGCGCGCCGGGGTCCGGGAAGCCACGGCCGGCAAGGCGGGCCTCGGGGTCGTAGAACCGCCCCTGACCGTCCCGTGCCTCGGACAGTCCGTCGGTGTACAGGAGCAGCGTGGCCCCGCCCGGGAAGCGGCTCTGCTCGGCGCGGTCGGGCCACGTGCCGAGGTCGCCCATGCCGAGCGGCAGCGCGGGTTCCCGGGGCGGCAGCGCGCACACCGTGCCGTCGGCGTGCAGCAGCAGGGGTGGCGGGTGCCCGCGGTTGACGAGCCGTACGACCCCCTCGCCGTGCGGGAGTTCCGCGAGGACCGCGGTGGTGAACCCCTCGAAGGCCTCGACGCTGTCCCGGCGCGTGCCCTCCCGCGCCAGCGCCCGCTCCAGCCGCTGGGCGACCGCCTCCAGCGTGGACTCCTGCTCGGCGGCCTCCCGGAACGCCCCGATGACGATCGCGACGGCCGCCACCGCCCCGATGCCCTTGCCGCGCACGTCCCCGACGATCAGCCGTACCCCGTGCGGGCTGTCCTGCACGGCGTACAGGTCGCCGCCGATGAAGGCGTCGGCCTGGGCCGCCTCGTAGCGCACCGCGATGTCCAACCCGCCGATGCGCCCGGCGGGTTGGGGCAGCACCGCGCGCTGGGCGGCCTCGGCGATCTCGCGCTGGGAGGCGAGCTGCTCGCTGCTGCGGCGGACGAGGAGGTTGATGAGGACGGCCAGGACGGCGACCGTCACCACGGTGACCGTCTCGGTGACGGCGTCCACTTCGAGGAGGAGGCCGAGCCTGACATGGATGGCGAGGACGACGAGGACGGACGCGACACCGGTGAGGATGGTGCCGCGCCGCGAGTACAGCGGGGCGGCGACCAGGGGCGCGGCGGTGAAGAGGGGCGCCGCGGAGAACTGCGAGGGGGTGAAGTAGTCGTAGAACGCGCCGACGACGATCAGCAGTG
This sequence comes from Streptomyces sp. NPDC048420, assembly GCF_040651535.1. NCBI lineage: Bacteria > Bacillati > Actinomycetota > Actinomycetes > Kitasatosporales > Streptomycetaceae > Streptomyces > Streptomyces sp. NPDC048420. Next base: position 522,857 of record NZ_JBEZKG010000002.1, on the reverse strand, counting down.
CCGGGAGCATGCGGACGACGGTGCGCGCGTACGAGATCGGCCCCTCCTGCTCCACTCCTCCAGGTTCCCCTGGCTGCTTTCCGCAGGCGAGCCGGGTGGACCGACCGGGGGAAACACTCAGGGCCGGAATCCAGTCACTGGATTCCGGCCCTGAGCCTTCAGTAGCGGGGACAGGATTTGAACCTGCGACCTCTGGGTTATGAGCCCAGCGAGCTACCGAGCTGCTCCACCCCGCGTCGTTGTGTAACCAGCATACGTCATCCACGGGGTGGTTCGCGCCAGGGTTGTTTCAGCGGCCGGGGTTCCCGGCGTGGGTGAGGGTCTCCCAGGAGACGAAGAGGGCGTCGGTGCCCGCGGGCCGGCTCCGCACGGCGAGCTTGTGCGCGGCCGGGACGGGGACGTGGAGCCGGTTCTCCAGGTGGTTGAGGGCCACCTCCAGGTCCGGGCCCATGTTCCGGACCACCTTGCCGCCGCAGAGCCAGGCGGGCGCGGGCTCGCCGGACTGGTAGCGGGCGTGGAGGTCGAGCGCGGCTCCGAGCCGGTCCTTGACCTCGCCGTAGAGGTCGACGCCCTGGTGCCAGGCGGTCTCGGCGACGTGCGCGGCGGCGGCGAGGGAGTACCCGACGTGCTTGAGGTTGCGGCAGGTCTCCTGGGCGAGGCCGTCCTTGAAGGTCGTCTGCCCGAACCAGTAAGTGGTCAGCTTCCGCGGGGTGTTGACGGTGGAGCCGGGCGGGGTGAGCGGGATCTTGCCGTCCTTCTCCAGATAGAAGTAGGCGGGCACGCGCTCGCGGAACCGCTCCACCGCGTGGTCGAAGGCCTTGTGGTCGTTGAGGAAGACGGCGATGCCGATGGCGGCGTCGGTCATCACGAGGTCCCAGTTGCCGTTGTAGTCGGGCACCTTCCGGGTGACGGCCGGCAGATAGGCGGTCCGCAGCATGTGCTCGAAGCGCCGGACGCGGTCGGCGGGCCACCCGGCCTTCTCGTCGTAGCGGATGATCTCGGCGGCCCGCGCCCAGGTGGACCCGGCCCATCCGGTCTGCAGCCCGGAGTCCTCCTTCGTGTGCCGCCGCATCCGCGCCGACCAGGCGTCCAGGATCTCCCTGGCCTTCACGGCGTGCTGCTGCTTTTTGGTGACGGTGAACAGCAGGGCCTGGGTGTAGGCGGCGACGGCGTCCTCGCGCTCCTCGACACAGCCGTGCGCCGGCCGCTCGGCGTGGTCACCGCCGGGGCAGTCCACGCTCGCGTACGGCTCGGGCCGGTACCTGTACGACCCGTACTTGCTGTCCCGCATGTCCAGGTACGCCGCCAGCCACGGCTGCTTCCCCGCCGTGACCCGCTCCCGTACGGCGTCCAGCTGGTCCTTGCCGACGAGCACACCGGGGTGGGTGAAGCGCGCGTCCGGGGGCAGGGCGCGGGCCATCGTGCGGGCGCCGGAGCCGGCGGTGCCGCAGGAGGTGATCAGCACGGTGAGCAGGAGCGCGAGCAGCAGGGCCGCGGTACGCCGTGGAGCCATGGGGCCATGGGGCCATGGGGCCATGGGGCCAGGGTGGGACGGGGGGCGGTGGGGCGCAGGTCCGGTTGGGCCGATCGGCCGGGTGGGACGGGCGTACTGTGACGCCCCCTCACGGGAAACGAGGAGGGGACCATGACGGCAGCCGACGAGCGCCCGACGGAGATCGACAAGCGGGACATCCCGCTCTCCGGCGGCCGGACGCTCCGGGTGACGGAGTTCGCCAACGGCAGCGTCCGGCTGGCCGTGCACGCGGGGTCTCCCTATGTGGTGACGGTCCTGGAGCAGATCGACGACGGGGTCGTGCTGAAGCTCTCCCCCGGCCGCGAGGGCTCGAACGCCCACCGGAACTGGGTCCGCGACCACAGCGAGGGCGGGTCCTCGTAGCGCTGTCGCCCCTCGCCGGTACCGGGCGGATGGTGTAGCGGGCTACACCGTGCGCCAGGGGTCGGATCATCTAGCGTGCAGCGCATGTGGAAGACAGTGCAGCGTGCGGCGATGGCGACCGTGCATCTCGTCGTGGCCGCGGCGATGTGCTTCGGGTTGTACATCTTCGTCACCGTGCTGCTGATCACCGCCGTCGGCACGCTCGCGGTGGTCGGCTGCTGGTTGCTGCCCGAGGCGGTGCTGCTGATCCGGCGGATCGCCGGCGCCAAACGGAACCTGACCGCCCTGTGGACGGGCCGGGAGATCCCGGAGGCGTACACGCCGATGACCGGCACGCTGCGCGAGCGGCTGCGGATCTCCGTGAGGGACTCCGGCACGCTCACCGACGTCCGCTGGATGCTCTGCTACTACGTCTACGGCGCCCTGCTCGCCCTCGCCCTCCCGCTGTGGCCCCTCGGCCTGGTGGTCGACGGTGTGTGGGCCGGGATCCTGCGCCGCGGCCCGGTCGTCCTCCCGCTGATCGTGAGGCTCGCGGACACCGAGGCCCGCTGGTCGACCCTGCTGCTGATGCCGTCCCCGAAGGCGAGGCTCGCCCGGCGGGTCGAGGAACTGAAGGAGACCCGGGCCGACGCCATCGCCGCCCACGAGGCGGAACTGCGCCGTATCGAGCGGGACCTGCACGACGGCGCCCAGGCCAACCTCGTGGCGCTCTCGATGCGGATCGGCCTGGCCAAGCGGGCCTACGACCGTGACCCCGACGCGGCCCGCAAACTCCTCGACGACGCCCAGGACCAGGCCGAGCAGGCGCTGACGGAGCTGCGGCAGGTGGTGCGCGGCATCCATCCGCCGATCCTCACCGACCGGGGTCTGGTCGGCGCGGTGCGGGCGCTCGCGTCGAGCAGCGGCCTCGCGGTGAGCGTGGAGGACGGCGGCCTCGGGGAGGGCACGCGGGCGCCCGCGGCGGTGGAGGCGGCGGCCTACTTCGTGGTGGCCGAGTCGCTCACCAATGTCGCCAAGTACAGCGGCGTGGATCGCGCCGAGGTTCAACTCACGCGCACCCGGCGCGGTCTTACCGTGCGGGTCCGGGACGAGGGCCGGGGCGGTGCCGACGAGTCGCGGGGATCGGGTCTGCTCGGGATGCGGCGCAGGGTCGCCGCCCTCGACGGGACTCTGGAAGTGACCAGCCCGGTCGGGGGTCCGACCGTGATCGATGTGGAGCTGCCGTGCGTGTGGTGATCGCCGAGGACAACGCCCTTCTGAGAGAGGGGCTCGTCCTGTTGCTGACGTCTTCCGGGCACGAGGTGGTGGCCGTCGTGGGCACCGGCCCCGAGATCCTGCCCGCCCTGCTGGAACACCGGCCGGACGTGGCCGTGCTCGATGTGCGGATGCCTCCCGGCTTCCGCGACGAGGGCCTCAGGGCCGCCCTCGATGCCCGCGAGAGGATCCCCGGGCTGCCGGTCCTGGTCCTGTCCCAGTACGTCGAGGAGTCGTACGCCGCCGAACTGCTGGGCGGTGGCACCAGCGGGGTCGGCTATCTGCTCAAGGACCGGGTCGGCCGGGTCGACGAGTTCCTCGACGCGCTGGAGCGGGTCAGGGCCGGCGGCACCGCGCTCGACCCCGAGGTCGTCGCCGAACTCCTCACCCGCCGCCGCGACACCCCGCTGGACTCCCTCACCCCGCGCGAGCGCGAGGTGCTCAAGCTGATGGCCGAGGGGCACGACAACACGACCATCGCCTCGACCCTGGTCGTCACCGAGCGCGCGGTCAGCAAGCACATCGGCAACGTCTTCCTCAAGCTGGGCCTGCCCCCGAGCGACAGCGGCCACCGGCGGGTACTGGCGGTACTGGCGTACCTGGCCCACACCCCGAAGTGACCCTCATCCGACGCCGAGCTCGGTCAACTCCCCCAGCGGCAGCGTGTGCTGGGTCTGCAGGACCTTCGCGCGCAGGTACCGGACGTTGTGCGCGGTGGTGAACACCCCGGTGGGGACCCGGTCCCGGACGTCGATGCCGAGGTCGCGCAACTGCCCCGCCTTGTCGGGGTTGTTGGAGAGCAGGTCGAGCTCACCGATCCCCAGGGCGGTCAGCATCTGCGCGGCCGCCGTGTAGTCGCGGGCGTCCTCGGGCAGGCCGAGGGCGGTGTTCGCGGCGTAGGTGTCGAGACCCTGGTCCTGGAGGGCGTACGCGTCGAGCTTGTTGTAGAGACCGATGCCGCGGCCCTCCTGGCGGAGGTAGAGCAGGACCCCGCCGCGCTCGGCTATGCGCTCGACCGCCTCGCGCAGCTGCGGGCCGCAGTCGCAGCGGGCGGAACCGAAGACGTCGCCGGTGAGGCACTCGGAGTGCAGCCGCACCAGGGGCACGGGGCCCGGGTCGCCGAGGACCACGGCGAGGTGTTCCTGACCGTCGGCCAGGCCGTGGAAGGTGACGAGTTCGGCGTCGACGCGGTAGCCGTCCCCGAAGCGCAGGGGGACGCGGACGCGGGAGCGCTGGGTGGCGGCGGGGGTCTCGGTCATGCGGATACTCCGGATCCATAGGCTCCGTGGAGATATCTGCTTCGGTGCTTCAGTTTTGAAGCAGCTCCACGGTTCGAGACCCTACCTCATGCTTTAAATTTGAAGCAACAGGATTATGGCGCTCGTCACGAGCAGGACGGCGAGGAGCGGCGGCGCCACGGGACCTCGCCGGAGGCGGCGTCGTCGCCCTGGAGCCCCTCGGTGACGCTGGTGAAGATCTCCTCCAGTTGCCCCACCTGCTCGGGGGTGAGCCGGTCGATGAGCGCGGCACGGACCGTCGCCACATGCCCCGGCGCCGCCCGCTCCAGCACCGCCATACCCTCGTCCGTGAGCACCGCGATACTCCCCCGCTTGTCCCACTGACAGCTCTCGCGCCGCACCAGCCCGTCCTTCTCCAGCCGGGCGACGGCATAGGTCAGCCGGGGCCGGGTGATCTTCAGCCCCTCGGCGAGATCGGTCATCCGCAGCCGCCGATCCGGCATCTCGGAGAGGTTGGCCAGGATGGAGTAGTACAGGTGCGGCATGCCGGCCTCCTGCTGGAGCTGCCGGTCGATGGTGTCCTCCAGGAGCAGCGAGGCGGCGATGTACGCGCGCCAGGCGCGCTGCTCGTCGGGGCTGAGCCAGCGGGTCGTCATGCACCCAGTGTAGGTTTGCTTCAAACTTGAACCAAGATCGCCGTCCATCGACCAGCCGGGGAGCGCGCCGAATGCCCCACCCGTACGTCCTCCTCTCCGCCGCCGTCTCCCTGGACGGCTACCTCGACGACACCGGCCCGGACCGCCTCCTGCTCTCCAGCCCCGCCGACTTCGACCGCGTCGACGAGGTCCGCGCCTCCGTGGACGCGATCCTCATCGGCGCCGGCACCATCCGCGCCGACAACCCCCGCCTGCTGGTGAACTCCGAGGAACGCCGCGCGGCCCGGGTCGCGGCCGGGAAACCGCCGTACCCCCTGAAGGTCACGGTCAGCGGCTCGGGCGACCTGGACCCGGCCGCGAACTTCTGGCACACGGGCGGCGACAAGCTCGTCTATACGACGGAGCAGGGCGCGGAGCGGGCCCGTGCGGTGGGTCCGGCGGCCGACGTGGTCTCCCTCGGGACCTCGCTGGACTGGCGGCGGCTCCTGCGGGACCTGTACGACAGGGGGGTACGGCGTCTGATGGTCGAGGGCGGCGGCCGTATCCACACCCAGCTGCTCCAGCAGGGCCTGGCCGACGAGGTGCAGCTGGTGCTGGCCCCGCTGTTCGTCGGCGATCCGGACGCGCCCCGCCTCTTCGGTCCGGGCGCCTACCAGGGCGGCCGACTGCGCCTCGTGGAGACCCGCCGTATCGAGGACGTGGTCCTGATGCGCTACGAGCCCACGGCCCCCGGCACCGGCCTGCGGCCGTCCGCCGCCGACCACCACTGGCTCTCACTGGCCTGCGAGCTGGCGGACCGGTGCCCGCCCTCGTCCACCGCCTTCAGTGTGGGCGCGGTCGTGGTCGCCGCCGACGGCACCGAACTCGCCCGCGGCCACTCCCGGGAGGGCGACGACCCGGTCGTCCACGCGGAGGAGGCGGCCCTGGCGAAGATCGCCGCGGACGACCCGCGGCTGGCCACCGCCACGGTGTACACCAGCCTGGAGCCCTGCACCCGCCGCGCCTCCCGGCCGGCCCCCTGCGCGCGGCTGATCCTGGACGCGGGAGTACGCCGGGTGGTGACGGCCTGGCGCGAGCCGGACACCTTCGTCGAGGACGCCGACGGGACGGGGCTGCTCACCGGGAAGGGCGTGGACGTCGTCGTCCTCGGCGAGTACGAGGAGCGGGCGAAGGCGCCCAACCGTCACCTGCTCTGACCTCGCCGCGCTCAGGGACATACCGGCGACGACACCCGGTGGACGGACACCCGCAGGCCGGTGCGGCGGATCTCCAGCACCCGCCGGTACGGCAGCACACTCCACTCCCCGTCCGGCTGCGGCACCCCGCTCGACGCCACGACCACCCGCTCCCCGTCCACCAGGTAGCGCAGCCGGAAGAAGTCGGGCCCGCGCCGCCGGCTGACCTCGGACTCCGGGTCCTCGTCGGAGTACGCGTACAGCGCCTCCCCGGTCAGCAGCAGACAGTTGAGGCTCGCGAAGGACGCGCGGGCCCGTACGTCCTCGGCGGCCTGTGCGAGGGCGTCGACCGGGTCCTCGTCCCGCAGCAGCGTCAGCACCCGCAGGAAGAACCGCTCGGAGTCGGTGGACCCGGCCGCCCCGGCGAGCAGGTCGGCGTCGATGAGCTCGTCGAGGGCGTCGTACGGCGAGAAGAACCCGTTGTGCGCGAAGGCGAGGGTCCCTGCGGTGAAGGGGTGGGTGTTGCCCGGCACGACCGGCAGCCCGGGGCTCGCCAGGCGCAGGTGCAGCAGGGCGCAGTCGGTGACCGTGCCGCTGAGGGTCTGATCCCAGCGGGTGTTCGCGGCGGCCGGGTCGGTGTCCTTGACGATCCGCGGGCCCGCGCCCTGCCGCGGCCAGGCGGCGATGCCCCAGCCGTCGCGGTGTTCACGGCCCAACTCGGTGAAGGGGGCGGTCAGTTCGCCGAGGGCTTCGGCCAGGGGCAGGGGAGTGCGGGTGACGACGCCGAGCAGGCGGCACATGCTTGATCTTCCTCACGGGTTTCAGGAACGGCGGGATTCCAGCCAGGAGGCCGTCCTGGACAGGGCCGCGTTGACGGCGATGAAGGCCACCGCCGCGACCAGGTAGGTGGACAGCACGGCGTGGTAGTACTCGCCCAACACCTTTGCCTGGTGCAGCAGTTCGAGGTAGCTCACCACGTAGCCGAGCGTGGAGTCCTTCAGCAGCCGTATCAACTGGCTGACCAGGGCGGGTGCCAGGGCCCGCAGCGCCTGCGGGATCACCACGTGCCGAAGGGTCTGGCCGTACGTCATGCCGAGGCTGTGCGCGGCCTCCGTCTGTCCGCGCGGCAGGTTCAGCACCCCGGCCCGGAAGATCTCCGCGACCACGGCGGCGTTGCCGAGCACGATCGGGACCACCAGCTGCCAGAACACCGGGAGGGTGAGGCCGACGCTCGGCAGCCCGAACAGGAAGACGTACAGCAGGAGCAGCAGCGGTACGGAGCGGAAGAGTTCGACGTACGTCCGCGCCACCGCCCTCAGCGCCCGGGACCGGGCCAGACGGGCGAGCGCGACCAGTCCGCCCAGCGGGAAGGCGAGGGCGGCGGCGACCGCGGTGGCGAGGAGGGTGTGGCCGAGACCGTCCAGGAGGAAGCGGAGCACCGGCCACTGGGCGAACATCCACCACTGGCTGCGATCCAGCTGACCATGGGCGGCGAACTGCCTTACCGCCAGGGCCAGTAGGACGGCGAGGGCCGACAGGGAGACCGCCGTGGCGATGTGGATACGGCGGCGGGCGCGGGGGCCGGGGGTGTCGAAGAGGAGGTGGAGGTCGTCGCTGGGTTTCCTCATCGGGCCACCGCCAGTCTCCGCTCGACGCGCCCCGCGAGCAGAGCCGACGTCAGCGTGATCGCGACGTAGACCACCGTGGTGATCGCGAAGGTGGTGAGCGGCTGGTCGTACCGGAGCGTCAGGAACTGGGACTGGCCCGACAGTTCGGCCACACCCACCGCGGCCGCCAGCGACGTACTGAGCGCGCAGCCGATGAAGATGCTGCCCAGCGGCTGCACCATGGGCCGGATCGCCTGCGGCAGGATCACGTACCGCAGACACGCGCCGAAGCCGAGTCCGAGCGCCCGGGCCGCCTCCACCTGCCCGCGTGGCACGGCCCGTACCCCGGAGCGCACGACCTCGCACACGAACGCGGCCCAGTACAGGGCCATCGCCGTGGCGGCCGTGGCGAACAGCGGGTACAGCAGCCCGAGGTCGGGCAGTCCGAACACGAACAGCACGAGCAGGACCAGGAGGGGGATGTTGCGGAACACGCCGACGTACGCGGCGCCGAAGGCCCGCAGCGGGGCCACCGGGCTGATCCGCAGGACGGCCAGGAGGACTCCGGTGAGGACCGCGCCCGCGAAGACGAGCGCGGTCAGGGCGAGCGTCAGCAGCAGCCCGTGGCCCAACTGGACCGCTATGGCGGGGAGATGGTCGGTCATGGCGCCCGGTCAGCTGCCCTCGGCCGAGCCGATCACCGGCGGCTTCGGCGCCGCACCGGTCACGGCGGTGCCCAGCGTCGCCTTCCACAGCTTCGCCCACAGCCCGTCGGTCTCGATCGTCTTCAGCCAGGCGTCGACGAACTCCTTCATCTCCGGGTCCTGCTTCGGTACGCCGATGCCGTACGGGTCGGTCGTGAACGGCTTGCCGACCACCTGCACCGACGAGTCGCGGTACTGGACCCCCACGAGCAGCGCCTGGTCGTTGACGTAGGCGTCGGCGCGGCCCTGCTGCACGGCTTGCACGCACTGGCTGTTGCCGTCGAAGAGCAGGACGTTCGCCTTGGGCGCGAAGTCCTTGATGTTGCCGGCGGCCGTCGAACCGCTCTGCGCGCAGACGTTCTTGCCGTTCAGGTCCCTGACGGACGTGATGGCGGTGTCGCCCTTCTTGGTGAGGATCGCGTTCCCCGAGGAGTAGTACGGCCCCGCGAAGTCGACCTTCTTCGCCCGTTCCGGGGTGATGGAGTAGGTGGCGAACACGGTGTCGACGGTGCCGTTGCGCAGCAGCTGCTCGCGGGTGGCGACGTCGACCTGCACGAGCTTGGTCTTCGTACTGCCGGTGATGTACTTCGCGAGCATCGCCGCGAGGCCCGCGTCGAAGCCGGTGAGCTTGCCGGTGACCGGGTCCTTCAGGGAGAACAGGGCGGCGGTGTCGGTGCCGCCGACGACGAGCGTGCCGCGCTTCTTGATGGTGGCCATGAGGCTGCCGGACGGTATCCGGCTCGCGGCGGCCACGGGAGCGGCGTCGAGGACCTGCTGGTAGCTGTCACCGGAAGCCGGGGAGCCTTCGGCCGACGACGGGCCGGAGGCCGACGGAAGCGCCGCCGGACCGCCGCCACAGGCGGTGAGGGTGAGGGCGAGCGCGGCGGGGACACAGGCGGCGGTGAGCAGGCGGCGCGTTCTCATAAACGAAGTCCTTTTCCTGGGGTTCTTCGAACTCTTTGCACAACCGGGGAATTTCAGTGGGACAGAACCTTCGACAGGAATTCCCGCGCCCTTGCCGAACGCGGACCGTCGAAGAATTCGTCGGGCGCCGCGGTCTCCTCGACCCGCCCGCGGTCGAGGAAGACGACCCGGTCGGCCACCCGCCGCGCGAAGCCCATCTCATGGGTGACGACGAGCATGGTCATCCCGTCGGCCGCGAGGTCCGCCATGACGTCGAGCACCTCGCCGACCATCTCGGGGTCGAGCGCGGAGGTCGGCTCGTCGAAGAGCAGCACCTCGGGATCCATGGCCAACGCCCGTGCGATGGCGACGCGTTGCTGCTGCCCGCCGGACAACTGCCCCGGGTGGGCGTCCGCCTTGTCGGCGAGCCCGACCCTGGCCAGCAGCTCACGGGCGCGTTCGGCGGCCTGGTCACGGGGCCGGCCGCGCACCCGCACCGGCGCGAGGCACAGATTCTCGACCACGCTGAGATGCGCGAACAGGTTGAACGACTGGAAGACCATCCCCACCCGCGCCCGCAGCCGGGCCAACTCCCGTCCCTCCTCGGGCAGTGGAACCCCGTCGAGGAGGACCCGCCCGGAGTCGATGGTCTCCAGCCGGTTCACGCACCGGCACAGCGTGGACTTCCCGGAGCCGGACGCCCCGATCAGGACGACGACCTCTCCGGCCCGCACTTCGAGATCGACGTCCCGCAGGACATGCTGCTCCCCGAAGTGCTTGTTCACTTTCTCGAGTTGTACGAGAACACGGTCCGTAGGCACGCGCTAAGCATGGGCGGGCCCGCTCCTGGCGGTCCAATTCGAATGTCACCGGGAATTAATAAAGGCTCTTTATGCTTGCCGGATGTACGACCCCCGACAGCTGCAGGTCCTCGCCGAGGTCGCCCGGACCGGCACCTACACCGCCGCCGCGGAGGCCCTCGGATACACCCAGCCCGCCATCAGCTACCAGATGCGGATGCTGGAACGCGCTGTCGGCACGCCCCTGGTCACCCGTCGCGGCCGCGGGATCCGCCTCACCCCGGCCGGCCACGCACTGGCCCGCCACGCGGCCACGGTCCTGTCGGCCCTGCGCGGCGCCGAGGAGGAGCTCTCCCTGCTGGCCTCGCCGGGCGGCGGCCGGGTCCGGCTCGCCGCGATGCAGAGCAGCTGCGTGACCCTGGTCCCCCGGGCCCTCGGCGCGCTGCGGCGCACGCACCCGGAACTTGAGGTGACGGTCACCCAGGCGGAGTGCCGCGTCTCGCACGGGCTGCTGCTGGAGGGGGAGGTGGAACTGGCGGTGATGTGCGACGTGGAGGCGATGGCGCCGACCGCCGCGGAGGAGGACCCGAGCGATCCCCTCCTCATCGACCCCCGGCTGCGCCGCGTCCCCCTGCTCACCGACCGCCGCTGCGTCCTGCTCCCCGCCGATCACCCGGCCGCGGCGGGACCCACCGTCTCGCTGGCGGACCTCGCCGACGAGCGCTGGGTGCTGGAGTCCGGCCGCAGCCGCTTCCTGGCCGCCTGCCGGGAGGCCGGCTTCATCCCGCGCGTCGCCGCCACCGCCGACGACCAGCTCACCCTGCACCGCCTGGTCGCCCACCGGATAGGCCTGGCGGTCCTCAACGAACTGGGCGTCTCCGCCCACGCCGACCCCCGAGTGGTGGCCCGTCCGCTGTCGGGCTGGCCCGTCCGCCATGTCTTCGCCCTCCTGTGGCCGGACGCCCTGGCCATCCCGGCGGCCTCCGCCCTGCTCACCACACTCCGCGAGGCGGCGCGGCGGACCGTGACGGCGGTTCCCTGATCCGTGTCACGGCCGAGCACGAACCGAATTTCAGAAATGCCCGATTTGCGGTGAATAGAGGTATGGGCGGGTCCGAGCCGGATACTCGTCCGGCATGGTACGGACGGTGAAACGGCATGGAAGGCACAGCGGGCACGGCGGGCACGTAGCGGCAGGCCAGGAGGCCGAGACCGCGCGGGCACCGGCTGCCGGGCCCGACGAGCAGGTGGAGCGGCAGGCGCCGGACACTCCGACGGATCTGCCCAGGCGCTCCTGGAGCGCGGTTCTGAAAGGCACCCTGAAGGAGTTCAAGCGGGACGAGCTGACCGACCGGGCCGCCGCGCTGACCTACTACGGGATCCTGGCGCTGTTCCCGGCACTGCTGGCGCTCGTGTCCCTGCTGGGGATCATCGGCAGGTCGGCGACGCAGCAGGTGCTGGACAACATCCAGAAGCTCGCCCCCGGCGCGGCACAGGACGTCCTGCGCAACGCGGTACAGCAGATGCAGGGCAACGCCGGACTCGGCTCGATCATGGCGATCGTCGGTCTGGTGCTCGCGGTGTGGTCGGCGTCCGGCTTTGTCGCCGCGTTCATCCGCAGCGCCAACGCGGTCTACGACGTCCCCGAGGGCCGTCCGGTGTGGAAGGTGCTGCCGGTGCGGGTCGGGGTGACCGTGGTGCTGATGGTGATGGCGGTGATCAGCGCGTTGATCGTCGTGTTCACCGGCGGGCTCGCGCGGGAGCTGGGGTCCGCCCTCGGGGTGGGTGACACGGCACTGACGGTGTGGTCCATCGCGAAGTGGCCGGTGCTGGTCGTGCTGGTCACGGTCATGATCGCGCTCCTGTACTGGGCGACCCCGAACGCCAAGGTCCGCGGCTTCCGGTGGATCACCCCGGGCAGCTTCCTCGCGCTGGTGATCTGGATGATCGCTTCCGCCGGGTTCGCGTTCTACGTGGCGAACTTCGGCTCGTACAACAAGACGTACGGCACACTCGCCGGTGTGATCATCTTCCTGGTGTGGCTGTGGATCACGAACCTGGCCCTGCTGCTCGGCCTGGAGTTCGACGCGGAGCTGGCCCGCCAGCGGGCCGTCGCGGGTGGACACCCGGCCGGCGAAGAGCCCTACGTCCAGGCGAGGGACACCCGGAAGTGGGACGAGGAGGACCGTCGCCGCGCACAGGGGCCGATCTGAGCGCCGTGCCCGTGTGAGTGCTCTGCGGACGGGAAGTCGGCTGGTCATGGGAGCGATGGCGGATCTGCACGAAGGGGATCGCCGGATTTCCAGGCAGGTGATCGCCCGGGGGCCCTGGTGGGTGCGGCGGGTGGCGCCCGCGGTGGAGGAGGCGGCCGAGCACACCAAGGTCTGGTGGGCCGCGGCCGCGGTGATGACCGCCGTCGGAGGATGGCGGGGCCGGACGGCCGCCGTCACCGGGATCGCGGCCATGGCAACGGCCGAACTGCTCTCCAACGCGGTCGCCAAGCAGCTGTGCCGGCGCCGTCGCCCGCCACCGGAATGGGTGCCGCCGGAACATCTCCGGGAGCGCCCGGACAGCTCCTCCTTTCCCTCCGGGCACACGGCCGCCGCGTTCGCCTTCACGGGGGCCGTCGCGCCGTCGTGGCCCGCGGCCGGTGCGGTGTGCGGGGCGACCGCGGTGATGGTGGCGGCGCAGCGGGTGCACAGCGGGGCGCACTACCCCTCCGACGTGGCCGTCGGCGGCGTCATCGGACTGGCCGCGGCCGCCCTGTCCCGGGCCGCACCGACCCTGCTGCGGCGACGCGTGCTCGCAACGTTTCGAGCCCGAGCAAGGCGGCGGAACTGCTGGTCCTGAAAGAGGGATCTGCTGCGCGCGGTGTCGATGAACAGCAACACGAAACTGCGGACGGTCACCGAGACCCTCGTCGACTCGCCGTAGCCGCCGCGCGTGGTTGTGGACGGCGCGCCACGGCGCCCGAGCCGGCCCGAGCGCCGCAGGGAGCAGGGCGCGTCGCTCGCGTGATCCGTACTGTGGTCACACGTATTCGACGACCGCGTGCGGCACATACGGCGCCTCCAGGCGGTTCAGCTCCTCCTCCTCGAGAACCAGGTCCATGGCGGCCACGGCGTCCGTCAGATGGTGCGGTCGGGTCGCGCCGATCACCGGGGCGACCACGGCCGGGCGTTGCAGGACCCAGGCGAGCGCCACCTGGGCCATGGGAACGCCGCGCTCCTTGGCGATCTCCGCGACCACCCCGGCCACCTCACGGTCGGACGTCTCGGTGGGGCCGTAGAACTGCTGCTGGATCGGGTCGCCCGCGGTGCGCGGCGACTGTTCGTCCCAGGGGCGGGTGAGTCGGCCGCGGGCGAGCGGGCTCCACGGGGTGACGGCGACGCCCTCGGCCCCGCAGTACGGCAGCATCTCCCGCTCTTCCTCACGGTTGATGAGGTTGTAGTGGTTCTGCATGCTGACGAACCGGGTCCAGCCGTGCAGGTCGGCCACGTACTGCGCCCTCACGAACTGCCAGGTGTGCATCGAGGAGGCGCCGAGGTAGCGGGCCTTGCCGGCCTTCACCACGTCGTGCAGCGCCTCCATCGTCTCCTCGACGGGGGTGTCGTAGTCCCAGCGGTGGATGATGTACAGGTCGATGTAGTCGGTGCCGAGGCGGCGCAGGCTCGCGTCGACCTCGCGCATGATCGCCGAGCGGGACAGGCCGCCGGCCAGCGGGCCGTCGTGCATCTTCTCGTACACCTTGGTGGCGATGACGACGTCCTCACGCCGGGTCAGCTTCCGCACGGCCCGGCCCAGGAACTCCTCGCTGGTGCCGAGCGAGTAGATGTTGGCGGTGTCGAAGAAGTTGATGCCCAGATCCAGTGCCTGGGCGATGAAGGGGACGCTCTCCTGCTCGGGCAGCGACCAGGGATGTGTGCCGAGGTGCGGCTCGCCGTAGCTCATACAGCCCAGTGCCAGGGGCGACACCTTCAGGCCGGACGAGCCGAGTTTCACGTACTTCATGCCGCCCCTTCCCGCTCCGCGGCGGCCAGGGCGTCGACCGCCCCGGCGGCCTGGTCGATGGTCTGCCGGCTGTTGAGCGTGCCGTCACCTATGGAGATGCCGAGGCGCTGCTCCAGGATCAGGGAGAGCTCCACCAGGGCCAGGGAGTCGAGGTCCAGGTCCTCGAGCACGGCTTCGTTCGTCACGTCCTCGGGCAGGACGTCGAACTTTCCGGTGAGGATCTCGGAGATCATCGTGGCCACGGAGTCGGTCATTGCGTCACCTCTCGGGTTGCGTGAGCGGGGGTTGTGAGGGAGGGGTTGTGAGGGGGGGTGTGAGGGGGGGGAGCGGGACATCGGGAGAAGGTCCGTGGGGATCAGTCCGTGCTGACGAGCATCGCCGTCCAGGTGAAGCCCGCCCCGGCGGAGAGCATCAGGCTGTAACGCCTGCTGCCCGTGCGGTCCTTGAGGACTTCCACGCAGTTGGCGGTCAGGTCGCCGGAGCCGATGTGTCCGCTGGGGTCGCTGTGGAAGCGCGGGACCACGCCCGTCAGGCGCCGCACCGGAGCGGCGTACGTCGCGTCGAAGCCGGCCCGGCCGATGCGGGGCAGGTAGGCGTCCGCGAGCGTGAAGCCGGGCAGGTGGCGGTCGCCGAAACCGGCGGCCGTGCGGATCACGGTGGCGATGACGTCACGGCTGAGCGCGGCGAACGCCTCGGTGCCGTGCTGCCGGAAGTACGCGCGCTTGGCCCGGCGTATGTCGATGGGCTTGCCGTACATCTCCTCGACGGGGCCGAGGGGGTTGCCGCAGCGGTGCATCACCTCCAGCTCGGAGAGCGAGGCGTGGAACACCGCGTGGACCGTGATCGCGTCCGGGACCGGGGTCGTGGAGACCAGGGCGGCGGTGCCGCCGTCGCCGCAGACCACCCCGTAGTCGCAGGCCCAGCGGTCGAAGTTGTGGTCCGGGAACACGTCGCCGGTCGTCACGAGGCAGTGCCCGCCCGGGTGGGTGGCCAGCCAGGACGCGGCGAGGTCCAGGGAGAGCGCGGCGCCGTTGCTGAGGTGCTGGGCGGCGAACGGGGTGCAGAAGCGCAGGTCGAGTCGGTCGGCGATGTAGTGGGCGGGGGACCACAGGTCGTGGCCGGAGTGATGGATCCAGGAGTGGACCAGGCAGCTGATCTCCGATCCCTCGATGCCCGACCGACGCAGGGTGTCGGTGGCCGCCAGGACCGCGAGCTCCGGTCCCGATGCGCCGGGTGCCTCCCGCACCGACTCGATGCCGAGGCCGTCGGCCTCGTCCTGGGTGAGTTTCCCGTCGGCGACGGCTTCCTTGGCGGTCGACTGGCCCTCCGGGAGGAAGACGGCCGGGGAGGACACGTAGAAGGGGGAGACGTTGGTCGACACCGCTATGTCAGGACGGGTGTCGGTGTTCTGGGCAGGGGGCATGGGAAGTCCTTTCGAGCCGGGGGATCGTGGGGAAATCAGGCCCGTCAAGCGGCACTTCGCGCGGCCTGGGCAGCAGAGGGCGCGTGCCCGCGGAAGACCCACCAGGAAATGACGGTCGCCGTCACGAGAACGACGATCGCCATTCCCGAGGCGACCGAGAAACCGGTCTCCAGCGAATCCATCGCGTACATGATCGCGCCGAACAGGGCGACCCCCAGGGCGCTGCCGATCTGCCGCAGCGCATTCAGGGCACCGGACGCGACCCCGCTCAGGGACGAGTCCACATTGTTGATCATCACGGAGTTCAGACAGGGCGCGGCGATTCCCGCTCCGATTCCCATGGGAACGGTGCTCACCGCCAGGAGAACCGTCGAGTGTTCCTGGATCGACGGAATGATCCCGATGAATCCGACGACCTCCAGGAGCAGCCCGGCGGCGATCAGTCCGGTTTCGCTCCACCTCTTCGTCAGGCGTCGCACCTGGAGGTTGGTGAACCCGAGGGTCAGTGTCATCGGCAGGAACAGCAGCCCCGACACGAAGGGTGTGTAGCCGAAGATCTGCTGCAGCACGATGCCGAAGACGAACAGGAACCCGAAGTTCGCGATGTTCAGGAACACTCCGGACAGGACCGACCCGTTGAACGCGGCGTTCTTCAGCAGCGAGGGCGGCAGGACCGGGTCCCGGAACCTGCGTTCGTGCAGGACGAACAGCACGGCCATCACCACGGACGCGCCGAGGAGCACTGCCGAGTCCGGTGAGACCCGCTTGTTCTCACCGACCTCGATGACCGAGTAGGTCACGCCGATCGCGGCCAGGACGAAGCAGATCTGGCCGATCCAGTCGATCCGCTTGTATGTGCGAGGGGACGGCCTCAGCCGCACCGAGACGACCAGGCTGAGGACGACGAAGGGGATGTTGAGGAAGAAGATGTACTGCCACGACAGCAACTCGGTCACCACCCCGCCGAGGACAGGGCCGGCCGACAGGGAGACGGCCCCGCCCGCGGCCCAGGTGCCGATGGCCCGGCTGCGCCGCTCGGGGTCCTCGATGTCGTGGCGCAGGATCGCCAGCGACGACGGCAGCAGCGCGGCGGACCCGACGCCCTGCACGATCCGGGCGGCCAGCAGCTGGGGCATGGAATCGGCGAGCCCACAGCACAGGCTTCCCAGACCGAAGACGACCAGGCCCACGGTGAACACCCGGTTGCTGCCCAGCCTGTCGGCGATCGCCCCGGAGGTCAGCATCAGCCCGGCGAACGTCAGGGTGTACACGTCCACGATCCATTGCAGGCTGGCCGTCGACGCACCGATGTCCGCCCTGATCGACGGCAGCGAGATGTTGACGATCGTGACGTCCAGGGTGGTCAGGAAGATCGCCGCGCACGCCACCAGGACGACGAACATGTAGGACGGGGAGGAGTTCCTGCTCTGCTGCGGCATTGTGTCTGTTTCCTTCAGGAGGAGAGCGGGGACAGTTTTTCGTCGAGCCGCCCGTCCGTGATGTCGAACAAGTCATGGAGGTGCCCGTCAGGCCGGACGACGATTCCGCGTGGCGCACCGTTCAGCAGCTTGGCCAGGCGATAGCTGGGGCGCCCTTCCAGATCGACGACCGCGAGACGCTCGCCCCATTTCTCCCGCACCTGGCGTACGGTCTGCTGCCATTCGCTCCAGGAATACGATTCGCCCGGATGCAGCGCCACGGTGTGGCGGTGCCGGTCGATCCGCAGAAATCCGTCGCTTTCCCTGGCCTCATAAGTGCACGGAACGCGTCGGCCGAGCTGCCCGCCGCGCTCGGGCGCGTAATCGATGTCGAACTGGGCGAGTTTCGGTGCCAGCGCCCGGTCGAAGAATCCGGACACGGTACCCAGCCGCATGGCCGCGTCCCGCAGGAGGATGTCCCGCCTCTTCTCGAAGAGGCCGATCCGCGCGAGCCTGGCCGTGTCGGCGCCGACCTTCTGCATGGTGCTCTTTCGTTCGGCGCCGTAGGAGTCCAGGGCCGGGAGCCGGCTGTCGCGCAGTGCGGTGATCAGGCGCCAGGCCAGGTTCACGGCGTCCTGGACGCAGCTGTTGAGTCCTTGCCCGCCTGCCGGATGCACGACGTGGGCCGCGTCGCCCGCCAGGAAGACCCGCTGTCCTGAGCGGAAGGTCCGCGCGGTTCTGACGTCCGCCGTGAAAACGGCGCTGAACCTCATGCCGCGCAGCTTCTGCGCCCCCGGGACACGGGTCCTGAGCACCTCCGCGAAGTGCCGGGCGTCCGGGACCTCGTCCTCCTTGAGCTCGGGCGGGGCGCTGGCGGCCACCCTGAAGAAGCCGTCACCGAGCGGGGCGATCGCCGCGTTGCCGTGCGAGGTGAAGAAGTACGCCGTCTCCTGCGAGGTCCGCTGGTCGTCCAGCTCGGCGTCGGTGATGATCAGCCTGGTCGGCATGGAGATGCCGTCGAACCCGATGCCGCACAGTTCCCGCACCGTGCTGCGGGATCCGTCGGCGCCGACGAGGAACTTGGCCGCGCCTTCGACGCTCTCGCCGTCGGGGCCCTTGAGCGTGTAGTGGACACGCCCCGGTTCCTCGCGGATGTCGAGGAGTTCGTATCCGTCCTCGACGCGTCCGCCGAGTTCCTCGAACCGTCGGGTGAGGAGGTCCTCGGTCCTGTCCTGGGGGATCGTGACGCCGTACGGATACCTGGTGTGCGGGAGGGAGTCGAGCCGGATCCTGGCCGCGAGCCGCTTCTCCGAGTAGTAGGTCAGGTCCCGGAAGGTGTGGCCGGTGGCCACGATCTCCTCGCAGAGGTCGATGCGTTCGGCGAGTTCCAGGATGCGCGGCCAGAGAATGGTGGCCCGGGAGTGGGGGCTGCGGCGGATCTTCCGGTCGAAGATCCGTACGCTTCGGCCGGCCCGGGCCAGTTCGCAGGCGACCCACAGTCCGGTCGGGCCCGCTCCGCAGACCACGACGTCGTCCTCTTCGGTCATTCTCCCCAGCTCCTCTCGCAGTGGTGCGGTGCCACGTCCCACCCGCGCACGTCCGCCCAGCCGTCCCCGGTCGCCGGCTGCCTGCCGAGGACCGCCGCGACTCCCCGGCAATTTCCCGGGAGTTCGACATCGGCCGGGTCCCTGCGCAGGAAACGGGCGCCGAAGAACTTCAGTACGGCTCCGTGCGCGACCACGAGCACGGCCTTGTCCGCGCCCGCGCTGTGCGGGCGGCCTTCGGCGATCGAGGACAGCCCCCGGCAGAACCTGTCCAGCGCGGCGGTCGCGGTCTCCCCGCCGGGTGGTGCGTAGCCGTATTCCGTCTGCAGCCGACGCATGTCCGCCGGATGGCACCGGGCGTATTCCTTCGCCGACAGGCCGTCGAGTTCGCCCAGGTCCCGCTCACGCAGCGCGGGCACGGTGATGCGGGGCGCCCGGATCTGCCGGGCGATCAGGTCCGCCGTCTCGACGGACCTGCTCAGGTCGGAGGAGGCCACCAGGTCCCACCGCCGGCGGTCGAGCCGCTGCGCGACGGCCCGGGCCTGCGCCCGGCCGGTTTCGTTCAGGGGGATGTCGACGTGGGCCTGGAAGCGGCCCTCGTGGTTGTAGGCGGTTTCACCATGCCGGATCAGCACGCAGCGCATAGGGGCTATCCCGCCGTGACGTCGGGCCAGACCAACGTGGCGGCCCCCCAGGTGGCACCGCCACCGAACGCGGTGAGCAGTACGCGGTGGCCGGGACTGAGGGCTCCGTCGACGGTGCCGTCGGCGAGGGCCAGCGGAATGGACGCGGCGGAGGTGTTGCCGACGCGGTCGATGTTCACCAGGGCCCGCTCGGCCGGCAGGCCCAGCTGTTCGGCCACGGCCTGGATGATGCGTGTGTTCGCCTGGTGCGCGACCAGCCGGTCGACGTCGGACACCTCCCACCCGGTGCGCGCCAGCACGGTGCGGGAGGACTCGCTCATCCGCTGTACGGCGGTACGGAAGACCTCCTTGCCCATCATGCGGAAGTACGGGTCCGCGTCCCCCGCCAAGGGCCCCTGGGAGCGGTGTTCGGCTCCTCCGCCGCGGACGGTGATGAGGTCGGCGAGGCTCCCGTCGCTGCCGAGGCTGACGTCCCGGACGGCGCCGGGTTCGTCGCTCTCCCCGGCCCGCAGCACCACGGCGCCCGCGCCGTCCCCGAAGATGACGCTCGTGGTGCGGTCCTCGGGGTCGAGGAGCGTGCTGAACGACTCCGCGCCGATGACGAGGACGCTCTCGGCGAGGTGTGCGACCACGGCGGCGGCCGCGGTGTGCAGGGCGTACAGGAATCCGGAGCACACGGCGGCGACGTCGAACGCCGGTACGCCGACAAGCCCCATCCGGGTGGCGACGGTCGGTGCGGTGGCCGGGCAGATCCGGTCCGGGGTGGTGGTGGCGACGACGACCAGGTCGACGTCGTCGGTCCCGGCACTCTTCAGGGCCCGTCGGCCGGCCTCGGCCGCGAGGTCGCTGGTGGTGGTGCCGGGGGTGATGACATGGCGCTGGGCGATCCCGGTCCGGGTTCGGATCCAAGTGTCCGAGGTGTCGAGGCGGCGGGCCAGTTCGTCGTTGGTGACCACGCGGGGCGGTACGAAGCCGCCCAGGCCGGTCAGTACCGCTGCTCGGGTCATGAGGCCACGTCCTGTGTCGGCAGCTGGTGGGTCACGGCGGACCGCACCTGGATTCCGGCGAGTTCGGCGACGACGTCGAGCGTGCGCCAGGTCCCGCCGCCCATGCGCAGCAGGCCCAGGTTCTCCAGGCTCGCCGCCACCGGGATGCCGTGTCCGGCGCGGTCGGGCCGGGCGGCCGTCATCGTGGTCTGCCGCATCCACAGGGTGTTGCTGTCCCGGCGCCGGATGCCGTCGACGTCGTAGAGCATGACCTGCGCGAGTTGGAGGGCCGTGACGAAGGCGTCGACCATGGAGACCCCCGGCCGGTAACTCCCTTCGAGGCCGCGGTCGGGCGTCGGAGCGGGCCCCTCGGTGACGACGTCGAGTTCCGCGGTCGCGCGCAGGCCCTCGTGGTCGACCTCGACCTCGCGGACGCTCTGCCGCCGCCGGGTGAAACCCTCCCCGAAGTAGCGCTGCGCGCCGGGTCCCAGCAGGGCGGAGAAGTCGTCGTACACCGCCTCACCCACGACGGGCCGGACCGGCGCGTGATCGACCTCGCAGCGCACCCGCATGGTGCCGGCCGTGCAGTCGATCGTGGAGCGGCGGCGGGCCGGATTCCCCTCGGCCGGGGCGGTGCCCCGCAAGGTCGCCCGCACCGGGATGCGGTGCAGGTCCTCCTGGGGGCTGGTGCCCGCCGAGAGCTTCACGGCACGCAGCCACGCGTCCTGGTGTCCGGCCCCTTCGGCGGCCGCCGGGCCGGCGAGGCAGACTTCGGCGAGCTGGGCGGCGACGACCAGTCCGTCGATGGTGCTGAAGTGGGGGCGCAGATCCGTCCCGGCCTTGCGCGACCAGTCCGCGGGGTAATGCACCCCCACCGAGGAACTGGCCTGCACGGCACCGTCGTTGCCGCGGGAGACGTGCAACCGCCCGGGCTCGTAGCGGACTCGGCGAAATCCCCGGCCGAAGAAGCGCTGCTCGGCCGGTCCCAGTCGATCGTCTATGGACGCCAGCATGGTGCGTACTGAAGAGGCGGTCATCAATGTCCCGTCTGTGGGCCGCTACCGAAAACAGATGGAAATTTGACGCGCTCTTTGCCGTGGTTAACATATTGGCAATGAACGCCTCGGCGGGAAGACATTTCCCTTCCCGCCGGTCGCCCCCAAATGCTGGGATGCACCACCTAGTTGTGTCAAGCGGCAAAAATTTGCCGCTTCAACCTCTTGGTTTTCCGGCTAGAATGACCAGCGCGCAGACAGTTACGCAGGCATCAAGGCGACCATGCGCATGTCCGGGTAATAGGCCGGAAGCAAAACCCGGGAGGTGACCTGCAGCTCATTCGACGAAATATGCGGAAGGGAAAGTCGAAATACTCCACCCTGCCGGAACGCGACGATGAAAGGCCCGGCAGTCCACAGCTCCTCGAAATCGGGTTCCCGTCGCACGATCTCCAGAATACTTCTCAGATTCGGGTCGTCCGGATGCCGATGAAGAGCGAACCGGAGCTGCGCGAGATACCAGGCGACCTGCTCACGCCAGTCCACCAACTGCGTCCGCGCCTCGGGCTCCGCCAGGATCCAACGCAGCAGGTTGGCCCCCGGTTCACGGGACCAGACGAACCAGTCCCGCATCAGATCGTTCGCGCCGACAAGGTTCCACGCCCGGTCGACGAGATAGACGGGACAGCTCGTCTGTCCGGCGATGAAATCCCTGATCCAGTCCATCCGGCCGTCGTCCTCCGACTGCTCGGACTGCCCCTCGTCCGATACCTCGGACATTTGATACGCGTACAACGCCGTACGTTCTCCGGGGCCCAAGGAAAGCGCGTCAGCGAGGTTCGTAAGGGTTTCCGGAGTGAGCGGTACACGCGTGCCGCTCTCCAGTGCCCTGTACCATCGCTCACTCACTCCCATGAGCTGAGCAACTTCTCGCTGTGTCAGCATCTTTCCCCGGCCGGATCTCTCTCCGGCCTCCACCCGCCAGGCGCGTAACAGAGCGGGAAGTCCCACCGAATCAGCCGAAAACTGGCCGCCGTCCCACATTTGTCTTTCTTTCTCTCGGCTCCCCCTACGTTCCCATCCTATGCAGGCGGGAACAGTAGAACGTGTTCGACAAATCGCTCCAGAAAGGTGTCCGCCGTGTGCCAGCCCTCTCGTACGACCCGTCCGCGGCCCGATCGCCGGGTGGTGGTCACCGGACTCGGAGCGATCAGCCCGTTGGGCGTGGGCGCTCCCGAGCTGTGGGCGGGACTCCTCGACGGCCGTTGTGGTGTACGGCCCCTCGACGGCCCCGAATTCGACGGCCAGCCGATACGCATCGCCGCGACCGTTCCCGTCGAACCCGGCTCCCTGCTGCCCCGCCCGCAGGCACGGCGCATGAACCGGGCAGCCCAGTTCGCGGTGCTCGCCGCCCGTGAGGCGTGGCGGGACGCCGGGTTGGACGTGGGCGGCACCCGGGACAGCGAGCTGGACCCCACCCGCACCGGCGTCTCGGTCGGCAGCATCATCGGCGGCTTACCCGTCCTGGTGGACCAGGACCGGCGGCTGCGTGAGCGAGGCCCGCGCTCGGTCTCCCCGCTCACCGCTGCCATGGCCGTCCCCTCCCAGGCCGCCTCCCAGATCTCCCTCGACCTGCACATCACCGGCGAGGCACGGACCGTGGTGAGCGCCTGCGCGTCCGGCACCGAAGCCATCGGCCAGGCCGTGGACCGCATCCGGTACGGCCACCTCGACCTCGTACTCGCGGGTGGTGCCGAAGCCGCGGTCACGCCGGCGGTGATGGCGGCGTTCGCGTCCATGCGCGCGCTGTCCACGCGCAACGACGACCCGTTGGCCGCCTCCCGGCCCTTCGACCGGCACCGCACCGGATTCGTCAACGGCGAGGGCGCCGGCCTCCTCGTGCTGGAGTCGGAGGAACACGCGCTGGCGCGCGGGGCCCGGATCTACTGCGAGGCCGCAGGCTGGGGCCTGTCCGCCGACGCTCACCACCTGGCCGCCCCCGATCCGACCGGCGTCGGCATCGAGCGCGCTGTCCGACGCGCCCTCGTCGACGCGGAGGCCGGCACGGAGGACGTGATGCACGTCAACGCGCACGCGACGGGGACCATCGACGGCGACGCGGCGGAAGCGAGAGCCCTGCGCACCCTGTTCGGCGCCGGGAACGTGCCGGTGACCGCGCCCAAGGGCGGCCTCGGCCACCTCCAGGGCGCCGCGGGAGGCGTCGAGGCGGTCGCCACGGCGCTCACCCTCCACCACGGGGTGGTCCCGCCCACCATCGGCTGCGACGACCTCGACGAGAACATCGGCCTCGACGTCGTACGCAAGACGACCCGTGTGTTGTCCGCGAGGGGAGACCTGGTGCTGAGCAACTCGTTCGGCTTCGGGGGCCACAACGCGGTCCTGGCCCTCAGACGCCGCTGAGTTCGGCTTACGCATCCGGGCGGGCGGTGCCACCGCTTGCGCGAGAAGGATCACTGGACCCGCCGGTCACCAGCGCGGACTGCGGCAGCCGCGGGGCGAGGGCCAGCATGCCCGGCACCGTCACCAGGGCGAGCGCCGCCAGGGCGATCCATGGGGCCGCGCTCGACACGTCGAACAGCAGCGAGAACAGCAGCGGGGCGACGACCGTGGCGATCGCGAAGGAGTACTGGAACACCGCGATGTAACGCCCTCGGATATCGGCGGGCGCGGCATCGGCGGACAGCGCGTTCGACACGGGAGAGTGCACGAGCTGAGCCGCCGAGTAGCACAGCACCGCCACGGTGAGACAGGGGACCCACAAAGCCCGGGGCAACCAGAGCGGACCGGCCGTCAGACCCGCCCACACAGCCCAGAGCACACCGGCCAGGCACAGCGACGTGTGTCGGGGCAGAGGTCGGACCAGGCGGACGACCGACGTCTGGAGCACGGCCTGGACGACCGTGTTCATCGCCAGCAGGGGACCGACCACCCAGGTCACGGCGGGCAGTTGGCGGTCGATGAAGGGCGGGAAGGCGACGCTGAGCATGACGTTGCACAGCGCGAACGCCGTGTTCAGTCCCACGAGCCCCAGATAGGGACGGTCGGCCCAGAGCGCCCGGTAGCCGCGGCTGCTTCCCTCCGTCTTCTCCGGCTCCTCACGATCTGCCGTGACGGGCAGAGCCGCGCTGCGCGGAACTCCCCGTTCGAGCAGTACGGCGGCCACCAGCAACAGGCAGGCGCAGGCACCGATCGCCCCTCGATACATGGGGCCCGACTTCACCGACAGGGCGACACCCGCGACGATCGCGCCGACCCCGTAGCCCGCCGCACGCAACGAGCCGATGATGCCGAACCACCGCTCGCGGGAGTGCCCACCGGGATCGCGGTCGGAGAGATTGCTGACGAGGGTGAAGGCGGAGGACCAGAAGGCCCGTTGCCCCAGTGAGGCGACGGTCGCGGCCAGGAGGATCGCCGTATCGCCGCGGACCATGAGGTACCCCAGGAAGCCCGCCGCCTGGAGCAGCTGCGCGACCAGCACGACCGGCTTGGGTCCGAGCCGGTCGACGAGACGGCCGATCCACAGCGGCAACGGCAGGGAAAGCAGGCCGGCCAGGCTCAGCAAGGTGCCCACCCGCACCAGCGACGCGCCCGAACTCGCCGACAGATAGAGCATGGACAACGGGACGAACAGCCCGTTCACCACGGAGTCGACCATCAGTACAAGGAAGACCGCCGTCCCGGCCGCGTTCCGCCGGGCCCTCACCGGCCCCGAACCGGGCGCGCTCGGCCTCCACCCCGGCCACCGCAAGGCCCGCCTCCCCGACCCCGTCAAGAATCCCCCCGACTGCCGCGCCGGCATACGGGACGGCCACAGTCGAACGTCCCGCAGCACATATCCCCCACCGCGAACCGACAACCCATCACCACACGAACCTTTGGCAAGCCCTTACGGTCCGGACGACACGGCACCTCACGCAACACCGTGGCCCCGACCAGAAGAACTGATCGGGGCCACGAAACCGCTGGTCAGGAGCGCAAGGCGACCCTGACCGCCGTAGGCCCTGTGGGACTCGAACCCACAACCAATGGATTAAAAGTCCACTGCTCTGCCAATTGAGCTAAGGGCCCAGGCGATGTTGCCTCCCCGAGCATAGCCGGACGTGGCCGTGTCTCCGATCGGGTATCGGGGGACACGGCCGCGTCGAGGCGGCGGAACGGGGTGGAAGATCAGGGATCGACCGGTTCGGGGGCGTTCGCGCGGGCGGACTCGCGGGCCTTGGTGCGCTCGTGCTCGGGGTTCAGGAACCAGTGCCGGGCCGAGGCCTGCCACCAGATCCAGGCGAAGCCGAGGACGACCAGGACGGCGATCGGGGCGTAGTTGAAGGTCTCCCAGGTGACCGGGGAGACCTGGGGGAGCATGAACAGCACCGTGATCACGCCGACCCATGCCACCGACACCACGCCGATGATCCGGGACCAGCGGCCCAAGTGCCACGGCCCCCGGTCGAACGCGTCGCCCTTGCGCAGCCGCAGCAGCGTCGGGATGACGTACGCGATGTAGAGGCCGATGACGGCGATGGACGTCACCGCCGCGTACGCCGTGACGTTGATCAGGTACGGCAGGCCCAGCAGGAGCGCCCCGCCCGCGGCCAGCCACACCGCCGCCACCGGGGTCCGCGTACGCGGGCTCACCGTGTGCCACACGTGCGAGAACGGCAGCGCTCCGTCGCGTGAGAAGGCGTAGATCATGCGGCTGTTGGCGGTCACCGACGCCATCCCGCAGAACAGCTGGGCGCCGATCACGACCAACAGCAGGAGTTTGCCGGCCGTGGCGCCGAGCGCGTCCAGGAGGATCTGGGCCGGCGGTGCCCCCGTCGGCGACGACAGCGCGCCGTCGTACGACTGGATCGCGAACGTGAAGCCGAGGAGCAGCACGAAGCCCGCGATCCAGGACGTCCAGATCGACTGCACGATGCCCTTCGGGCCCGCCGTCGAGGCGTCGTGGGTCTCCTCGGTCATATGGGCCGAGGCGTCGTAGCCGGTGAAGGTGTACTGAGCCATCAACAACCCCAGCAACACCACGTACACCCCGCTCCCCCAGCCCGTGTTGTTCACGAACTCACCGAAGACGAAGGACGCCGACTGGTGGTGGTCCGGGGCGAAGGTCAGCGCGCCGACGATCACCGCCACACCCACCACGTGCCACCACACGCTCACGCTGTTCAGCAGCGCGACGATCCGCACGCCGAAGGTGTTCAGCAGACCGTGCAGGATCAGGATCCCGGCGAACAGGAGGATCGTGCGGCCGGGCGTCACCTCGAAGTCGAACTGGAGGTTCAGGTAGGCGCCGAGGAAGGACGCGGCCCCGAAGTCGATGCCCGCCGTCACCGCCACCTGCCCCAGCACGTTGAACCAGCCCGTGAACCACGCCCAGGCGGCCGCGGTCCGGGGCTGGGCCAGCTTGTGCGCCCAGAAGTACAGGCCCGCCGAGGTCGGGTACGCCGAACAGATCTCGGCCATCGACAGCCCGACGAACAGCGTCATCAGGCCTACGGCTACCCAGCCCCAGGTGATCACGGCCGGGCCGCCCGTGTTCATGCCGAACAGATACAGCGTCAGACAGCCCGACAGAACCGAGATGATCGTGAAGGAGACCGCGTAGTTGGAGAACGCCGACATGCGGCGGGCGAGGACCTGCGTGTAGCCGAGCTGGGCAAGCCGTTCTTCGTCGGAGAGGCCCGAGTCGGAAGGGCCCTTCTGCCCGCTCGCTATGGCGTCATCTGTCATGCCCCCAGCGATTCCCACCCTGGGGGCGTGACACACGTCACAACTTGGCCGAGAAGTGCCCCTCTAGAAAAGGCCCTTGTAACCCTGCCAGCCGGTGGCGATCTTCACCCGCGCCCCGAACGACCCCTTGCCGTCACCGCTGTTGCGCCAGACGTTCCCGCCGGTGTCCCGGGAGACCAGGTCCGCCCTGCCGTCCCCGGTGATGTCCCCGACACCCACGACCACGTTGTACGAACCGCCCCACGCCGTGAACAGCTTCGTCCGCGCCGAGAACGTCCCGTTGCCCTTGCCGTAGTACCGGTAGAGGTTGTTGGACTTGTCCTGCGCGAGCAGATCCCCGATGCCGTCGCCGTTGAGGTCCCCGGTGCCGACGATCTTCTTGTACGTCTTCCAGTTGTCGTAGAGCTTCACGCGGGCGGAGAGCTTTCCGGCGCTGGTGCCCTTGTAGAGATAGACCGTGCCGGTCGAAGCACCCCGCGCGATCAGGTCGGGACGGCCGTCCCCCGTCACGTCACCGGGGTAGGTCAGCACGTCGTACTGGTTCCAGCCCGAACTGCCGAGCGTCGTGTACGGCGTTGACGTCTTGAACTCGGCGCTGCAACCCGGCTTGTACAGACGCAGGGCACCACTGGCCAACCGCATCAGGATGTCGTTGCAGCGGTCGCCGCTCAGGTCGCCGAAGGGAAGCGGCTTCACCGTACTCGCCCAGCCCCTGCTGGGGATGTCCCCGGTGAACGTGCCCTTGCCCGTGCCCTGGTGGAAGGAGAGCGTGCCCGAGGAACTCTGGGTGAGCAGGTCGCCGACGGCGTCGCTGCCGCCCACGTGGTGGTGGCGGGCCGGGCGGCCGTCGATCAGCCCGACCGTGCCGGTCCACGACGGCGCGGCCCCGACGCCGTCCGCCGGGGTGACCGAGAGCGTCCAGTCGTAGGGGCCGTCGGTCAGGACCTTCCCGTTGGAGTCGGTCCCGGGCCAGCCGACGTCCAGCCCGCCGCGCGCGGCACCGCCGTCCCGCGTGTACACGACCTTGCCCGTCGCCTTGGAACGCACGGTCAGCCGCGAGCTCGCCGTCGGCTTCGACAGCATCAGAGAGACCAGGGTGTCGGGCGTCGTGTCGATCTCCTGCGCCGTGACGGACGGCGCCTTCGTGACCGGTGCGAGCAGCCGCAGCGGCTGCTGCGCCACGCCCGACGGTACGAGGTGCACCTGCTCCCGGGCGTCCACGTAGGCCGCGTTCGCGCCGGACTCGTCGACGGTCCAGCGCACGTCCCGCTGAGAGGTCCCGGTGTCGGGCAGGTCCCCGATCACCCGGCTCGCGGCCGTGCCGTCGGTGAACGTCGTCAGCGTCAGCTTCCCGGCCCGCTTGTCGTGCGTGACGACGAACCCGTCACCGAGCTTGGCCTCGCCCGCCGGCACGGGCACGGACTTCTTCGCCGTACGGTCGTAGACCCCGGCCCGGCCGTCGCAGGTCCAGTACAGGTAGCGGCCGAGCGCCTGGAGTTCGGTGGGCACACAGCCGGCGTCCGTCGTCACCGTCTCGACGGTCTTCTTCGTCGTCAGGTTGTACGCCGTGACGGCACCGGCGGTCGACCCCGCCGTCCACAGGAGCTCGCCGTCGAGGGCGGCGGCGCCCGGGGTGCGGGTGACCTTGGGACCGGAGCTGTCGCCGAGCCTGAGCACGGTCTGCTGGGTCGCCGTCGTGTGGATCACGTACTGGCCGGAGACGTCGGTGATCCGCCCGCCCGCGGGGACGTAGTTCTCCGAGAAGTCGTACGCCCCGGGCCCGCTCGCCCTGATCCGCTCGTTGGTGGCGGTGTCCCGCGTCAGCCACACCGCCCGGTTGTCGGCCGTACCGAACACGGCACAGCCGCCCTCCGCCGCAGGGCAGGAGTAGAGCATCATGTCGGTGCCGTCGTAGTTCGAACGCGTCCCGTAGGTGGGCGCCCCGGCGGCGGCGACGGTCCGCAGGTAGAGGTCCCGCGTGCCGGCCCGGCTGTCGTCCGCGACCAGCAGCCGCCCCTGCTCCAGGGCCAGACCCTGGATCTTGTACGCCGGTTTCGGCAGCGCCTTGACCATGCTCACGATGGGCTTGCCGTCCGCGTCGGCGTGGATGCGCTGGAGGCCCCAGTCGTCGGCGCCGGTACGGCCGACGGCGACGGCGTCCCCGTAGGCCGAGGCGGAGACACGGGCGTTCGAGTCGGCGAGCAGGGTGATCGGGGGGCCGCCCGCGATCGGTACGGCGGTGACCTTACTGCCACCGGCCGGATGGTGGACGAGCCAGTCGCCCACGACGGAGAGCTCGTCGGCGGGGCTCACACCGTCGGCGCCGTCCAGGGACACTTCCACGGGCGGTGCCGAGAGGTCGGCGCGGGAGTACACGTACGCCTTCGAGGCGGTGTCGCCCGCGTAGTGCACCAGGTAATCGGGCGACAGGAGGGCGGAGTTGCCGCCGGACAGCGCCGGGGTCCAGTTCTGGACCTGGCCGGTCTCCGGGTCGACGATCACCGACCGGATGGTGCCGTCGAGCGACGCGCGGAAGGCGATGCCGGAGGCGTCCCCCCGCAGCGGCGCACCGATCTGCATGCCCGAGGGCAGGCCGGAGATCGTCAGGTCCCGGGTGCCTCCGTCGGGTCCCGGGCTCAGCAGATGCAGGACCCGGGTACTGATCCCGTCCTCGCCGGTGACGTTCTCGATGGCAACGACCGTACGGCCGTAGACACCGCCGAACACACCGGCGTACCTCGTGGGGATCCGGAGCGTGCTGGTCGTGCCGTCGGCGGCGTCGAACAGCTCGACGCGCCCGTCCTGGTAACGGCGTGCGAGGACGTCGCTGCCCGTGCCGTTGTCGACCGCCAGGCCGCTGCCGGCCGCCGGTACATCGACGGTCGTACCGTCCGCGTACCGCGTCCACACCAGCCCCGAGTGGCCCTCCAGGCGGTGGAAGACACCCTGTTCGCCTGCTCCTTCACCCCCGTAGGCGGTCTCGGCGTACGAGACGGAGGCCGTGGTGTACGAGTCCCGGAACGTCGCCGGCACCACCGTCTCCTGCGCGGTGTCCGCGACGGCGGACGACGGCAGCAACGGGCTCAGACCGGCCGCGAGTACGGCGGAGGCGGCGACGAGGCGTAGACGTACGGCTGCGTGACGAGCCAAGGAAGACACTCCCCGAAGAAGGAGACGGCTGGCCCACCGGTGCACGGTGTCCCTGGCCCCCCGGCCATCACACCCGTCTCATAAGGTGGCTGATCTTACCTTCTCTTCATCTTCCCGGAGAGCGTTTTCTGACGGGGTACACGACAAACGCCGTGGCCCCCCGTCAGGTACGACGGGGGGCCACGGCGTTCACTGTCCGACAGGGTCAGCCGTTGCGCTTCCAGCGCGGCTTGTCGTCGCGGCGCCCGAAGGAACCGGTGCCGGTGCCGCGGTGGTCGTCACGACGGCCGTAGGGGCGGTCGTGGCTGGGGCGGTCGTGGCCGCCGGCCCGGAAGCCGGGGCGGTCGCCCTGACGGTCCCGGTTGAACGGGCGGTCGCTGCCTCGGTGACCGGTGCGGTCGTCACGGCGCTCGAACGAACGGCCGCCGGCCGGGCGGTCGTCGCGACGGAAGCCACCGCGGTCGTTGTCACGGCGCTCGTTGTCCCGACGCTCGAAGGGACGGCCACCACGGTCGTCACGGCGCTCGAACGAACGCCCGCCACGGTCGTCGCGACGGTCATCGCGACGGAAGCCGCCACGGTCGTTGTCACGGCGCTCGTTGTCCCGACGGAAACCACCACGGTCGCTGTCGCGGCGCTCGAACGAACGCCCACCACGGTCATCGCGACGGTCGTTGTCCCGGCGGAAACCACCGCGGTCGTTGTCCCGACGCTCGAACGAACGCCCACCACGGTCGTCACGACGGTCATCGCGACGGAAACCGCCACGGTCGTTGTCCCGACGCTCGAACGAACGCCCACCACGGTCGTCACGACGGTCATCGCGAACCTGCGCCACCGGCTGCTCGGGCACGGACACGGCCTCCGCCGCCTCGGCCACCGCGGCCTGCGCCTCGGCGACGGCCGCCTCCGGGTCCTCACCGCGCTCGCGGGCGACCCGGGCCACCAGACGGTCGGCCTCCTCACGCAGCTCGGTCGCGCGACGCTGCGCCCGCTCCAGTTCCTTGGTGAGCTGGGCGACCTCGCGCTCGGCCTGCTGCGCCGCGTTGGCCGCGGACTCGGACTGGACCTCGGTCATCGAACGGGCGCCGGTGATCTCGGCGACCTCGGGCTCAAAGGCCGTACCGGAGTTGATGATGTGACGCGAGGCGTCGACGCCCGCGTCCTCCATCAGCCGGAAGATCTGCCGGCGCTGGTGCGGCAGGGACAGCGATACGACCGTGCCGGAGCGGCCCGCGCGAGCGGTACGGCCGGAGCGGTGCAGGTAGTCCTTGTGGTCGCCGGCCGGGTCCACGTTCAGGACCAGGTCGATGCCGTCGACGTGGATACCGCGGGCGGCGACGTCGGTCGCGACGAGCGCGTTGACGTAGCCCTCCTTGAAGTCGGCCAGCGTCCGGGTCCGCGCGCCCTGGGTCATGCCGCCGTGCAGCGCGTCGGCCTTGACGCCTGACTCGCGCAGCTGCTCGGCGATGCGGTCCGCGCCCAGCTGGGTCCGGACGAAGATGATGGTGCGGCCCTTGCGGGAGGCGATCGCGGCGGTGACCGGCGCCTTGTCCTTGGGCTTCACGATCAGGATGTGGTGCGACATGGTCGTGACGTTGCCCTGGGCGCTGTCGACCTCGTGCGTGACCGGGTTGCTCAGGTAGCGCTTGACCAGCGTGGAGATCTCGTTCTCCATGGTGGCCGAGAACAGCATCCGCTGGCCGCCGGCCGGGACCTGGTCGAGCAGCTCGGTGACCTCGGGCAGGAAGCCCAGGTCGGACATCTGGTCGGCCTCGTCGAGGACGGCGACCTCGACGTTCTCCAGGGAGCAGGCGCCGCGGTTGATGATGTCGCGCAGCCGGCCCGGGGTGGCGACGAGGATGTCGACGCCGCGCTCGAGGGCGTAGATCTGGTTGCCCATCGACGTACCGCCGCAGACGACCTTCATCTTGAGGCCGAGGACGTCGCCGTAGGGCTGGAGGGCGTCGGCGACCTGCATCGCGAGCTCACGGGTCGGGGTGAGGATGATCGCGCGGGGCTTGTGCTTCTCGGTGCGGCCACCGGCGAGTCGCGCCAGGACCGGCAGACCGAAGGAGAGGGTCTTGCCGGAGCCGGTGCGGCCACGGCCGAGGATGTCCTTGCCGGCCAGGGCGTCCGGGATGGTCGCGGCCTGGATCGGGAAGGGGGTGGTCACGCCGTTCTGCGCGAGCTTGCGCACGACGCCCTCGGGGAGACCGAGGTCGGCGAAGGTGACCGTGGGGGTTTCCACGACAGCCTCGACGATCTCGTCTTCGCCGTTCTCGGGCATGACGGCGTGATCAGAACTGGAAATGGACATGCGTATGCGAAACCTTCCGGAGTCTCGTCGGCACGCGCCCGTCAACTCCGTGATTCGCAATACGACCGCCTCTATGCGGTCAGCCACGGCAAGGGAGAGAACGCGCCACACGGCGCTCTTCTGCTTTGGCGCCGGGCAAATGATCAAACGATCTATAACCATACGCACCCCTCACCCCCGAAGGCAAACCGATGACCTCGGATGTATCCGAGGTCACTCGACGCCTTCCGCCGTCACACCGGCGACCCGGCGGTGGGCGCCGGCTCCCGCTGGCTCAGCTGCGGTCCCGTCTCCGGCTGGGCGGACGACGACGGCTCGGCGGGCGGCGGCGACGGCGTGGGCGAGGCGGGCGGCTCGCTCGACGCGGGCGGCTCCGGGTCGGGCGTACGCGTGGGCGCCGGGTCGGTCTTCGTCGCCGAGGGCACCGGCCTGGCCGACTTCCCCGGCTTCGCCCCCGCCGAGGCCGACGCACTCGCCGAGGCGGACGCGGACGCAGACGCCGACTCCTCCCCGTCCTTCCCCTTGCGGTGCTTGCCGTGCTTGCCGTCCGAGGCTGCCCCGCCGAACCCCGCCGAACCGCCCGAGCCCGCCGAACCCCCGTCCGGCTCGGCCCCGCCCCGCTCACCGGCGGAGTG
Source organism: Streptomyces sp. NPDC048420 (assembly GCF_040651535.1). NCBI lineage: Bacteria > Bacillati > Actinomycetota > Actinomycetes > Kitasatosporales > Streptomycetaceae > Streptomyces > Streptomyces sp. NPDC048420. Next base: position 489,749 of record NZ_JBEZKG010000002.1, on the reverse strand, counting down.
CGACGGCCTGGCGCTGCCGCCTCCGCCGTCCCCGCCCACGCTCATGCAGCCCGCGGCGGCGGCGACGGCCAGGACCGTGGCGGCCAGACGGACGGGTACGTACAAGGGGCGCACGAGCAGCCACCTCCGAGGGCGGTCGTCAAAGAGTCAACCTGCTCAACTCCCGCCGCCCACAAGAGGACACGCGAACCGGCTATCCATACCCCAGTGCGTGCAGCCGCGCGTCGTCGATCCCGAAGTGATGGGCAATCTCGTGCACCACCGTCACCTCGGTCTCCGCGACCACGTCCGCCCGGGAATCGCACATCCTGAGCGTCGGCCCCCGGTAGATCGTGATCCGGTCCGGCAGCACCCCGGCGTACCACTCGCCCCGGTCGGTCAGCGGAGTGCCCTCGTACAGCCCGAGCAGCTCCGGATCGTCCGTCGGCGGTTCGTCCTCGACGAACACCGCGACGTTGTCCATCAGCCGCGTCAGCTCCGGCGGAATCCGGTCCAACGCCTCAGCCACCAGTTCCTCGAACTCCTCGCGCGTCATCTCCAGCACATGCCCATTCTCCGGTACGACCCCGTCGTACGAGAGTCATGAGCACGCCCGCATATCCACGCGCGCACTTGGGCATACGGGACCAATGGCACGCGTCCCCGCCGCAGCCCGGAAGATCCTGACCGCCGTACAGAAGCCACCGCTCGCCCTCACCCGGCACTACGCCCGCCGCCGTTCCCACCCGTCCGTCGAACTCGTGCACCAACCCCACCCCTGGGGCCGCGCCGTCGGCCTCGTCGCCGTGGTGCTCCTCGGGGCCTGGCTCGGCCTGCTGATCGTCGGCAACGTACGGGTCCCGGTCGGCCCCATGAACACGACGATGACCCTGCGCCCCTCCCTGTCCGGCGGCACGAAGATCAACGTGTCCCCGCTCGGCGCGCTCCAGCTGGACAGCCACCAGGCCCCCGTCCGCCTCGACGTCAACGTCGACCAGCTCGACCCGGAGCGCTCCCAGGCCCTCGTCGACCACCCCGAACGCCTCTCCGGCCTCCAGGACGAGGTCGCGACGGACGTCGAGCACGGCACCCTCGACCTGGCCCTGCGCTCCTGCGTCGCCGTGGTGTCGGGCGCCACGGCCCTCGGCCTCGCGGTCTACCGCCGCCCCCGCCGGGCCCTCGCCGCCGGCGGACTCGCCCTGACCCTCCTGGCCGCCTCGGGCGGCACGGCGTACGCCACCTGGAACCCGGAATCCGTCCTGGAGCCGAAGTTCTCAGGGCTGCTCTCCTCGGCCCCGTCCCTGGTCGGCAACGCCCGCAGCATCGTCACCGAGTTCGACGTCTACCAGAAGGAGTTGGCCCGCCTGGTGACGAATGTGACGAAGCTCTACGACGTCACATCCACGCTCCCCGCCTACCAGCCGGACCCCACCACCATCCGGGTCCTGCACGTCTCCGACATCCATCTGAACCCGGCGAGCTGGAAGATCATCGCCTCCCTTGTGGAGCAGTACAAGGTCAACGTGATCGTCGACTCCGGCGACACCATGGACCACGGCACGGCGGCGGAGAACGGCTTCCTGGACCCGATCCCGGACCTCGGCGCGCCTTACGTCTGGGTCCGCGGCAACCACGACTCCCTCACCACCCAGCGCTACATGGAGGGCCTGAAGCGGGTCCACGTCCTGGACAACGGCAAGGCCGAGACGATCGCCGGCCTGCGCTTCGCGGGGATGGGCGACCCCCAGTTCACCCCCGACCGCTCGACGAACCCCGCGGCGGACGACTCCCAGGAGGCGGCGGGCGCGCGGCTGGCCGCGGCCCTGCGCGCGCAGACGGCGGCCGGCACCCCGGTGGACATCGCGATCGCCCATGAGCCCTCGGCGGCCCGCGAGGTCGACGGCACGGTGCCGATGATCCTGTCCGGCCACCTCCACCACCAGGAGATGGAGGTCATGAAGAAGGGCACCCGCCTGCGCGTCGAGGGCTCGACCGGCGGCAGCGGGCTACGGGCCGTCGAGGGCAAGTACCCCGACCCCATCGAGGCCTCGATCCTGTACATGGACCGCGACACCCGCCGCCTCCAGGCCTGGGACGAGATCAAACTCGGCGGCCTGGGCCTGACGACGGCGGAGGTCAGCCGCCACCTCCCGGAGGACAACCAGCCGGGGGCGACCCCTTCACCCACGGGTTCGCCCACGGCCTCACCCACGGGCAGCCCTTAAACCGTTTTGGCGATACCTCCCGGCATCCCATATGCTTCTCACGTCCCCGACGCGCTGAGAAGCGCCCAGGCGGGCCGATAGCCCTCATCGTCTAGCGGCCTAGGACGCCGCCCTTTCAAGGCGGTAGCACGGGTTCGAATCCCGTTGGGGGCACGCATCACCGTGTGCGACACTGTTCGTGCGCAACGCTTGGTCCTGTGGAGCAGTTTGGAGTGCTCGCCACCCTGTCAAGGTGGAGGCCGCGGGTTCAAATCCCGTCAGGACCGCTGGGACTTCGCAAGAAGCCCCTCGGCTGGGTAGCTCAGTTGGTACGAGCGACCGCCTGAAAAGCGGTAGGTCGCCGGTTCGACCCCGGCCCCAGCCACAGCACAGACCCCGATCTTCGGATCGGGGTCTTGTTGTATATGTCGTGAGCGAGGGCGGGGACGATGAAGCAGGACGACGCTCTGGAGCTGGCCCGTGCGCGGTACGGGCTGTTCGCGGTGCTGGCCAGCAACCTGGCGATCGCCGGGGTGGCGGTCGTCGGGGTCTGGCGCCTCGACGGCGACAAGGCGGTGATCGTCGGGGTCCTCACCGCCGCCTTCACCGCGGTCAGCAGCATGACCACCGCCTATCTGGGCATCAAGGCCGTCTCCAACACCGCGAGGTCCATCGCCCTCGACGCGAGCCGGAGGGACGCCCCGGCCGAAATGCCGGCGCCGCGGACCCCGTGATACCGCGGACCCCGTGATCCGGCCGCTCCACCGCCCGCGGCAAAACCGTTCGCCACGAATTTCCCGAGGATGAGATCCTGGATCGCGTATGTCTACGCATCCTGCCCCCGCCCCCGGTGCCCCCTCCTTCGGAGAACTCGCCGCCCGCCTGACCGAGCTGTCCCTGCGTGACGCGCACCGGCTCGGGCGCAGGCTCGAAGGCGCGCGCAAGATCCGCAAGCCGGAGGCGCGCTCCGCTGTGCTCGCCGAGATCGAGGCGGAGGTCGGCAAGGGCGAGGAGCGCATGGGTGCGCGCCGGACCCGCGTGCCCTCCGTGTCGTACCCCGAGCAGCTCCCGGTCAGCCAGAAGAAGGACGAGATCGCGGCCGCCATCCGCGATCACCAGGTCGTGATCGTCGCCGGTGAGACCGGGTCCGGCAAGACCACGCAGATCCCGAAGATCTGTCTGGAGCTCGGCCGGGGCGTGCGCGGCATGATCGGGCACACCCAGCCCCGCCGGATCGCCGCCCGCACCGTCGCCGAGCGGGTCGCCGAGGAGCTGGACACCCCGCTCGGCGAGGCCGTCGGCTGGAAGGTGCGGTTCACCGACCAGGTGAACCAGGACGGCACCTTCGTGAAGCTGATGACGGACGGCATCCTGCTCGCCGAGATCCAGACCGACCGCGAGCTGTACGCCTACGACACGATCATCATCGACGAGGCCCACGAGCGGTCCCTCAACATCGACTTCCTGCTCGGGTATCTGGCCCAGCTGCTGCCGAAGCGGCCCGACCTGAAGGTCGTCATCACCTCGGCGACCATCGACCCGGAGCGGTTCTCCCGGCACTTCGGGGACGCGCCGATCGTCGAGGTCAGCGGTCGTACGTACCCGGTGGAGGTCCGTTACCGGCCGCTCCTGGAAGAGGACTCGGACGACTCCGACCGCGACCAGATCACCGCGATCTGCGACGCCGTGGAGGAGCTCCAGGGCGAGGGCAAGGGCGACATCCTGGTCTTCCTCTCCGGCGAGCGGGAGATCCGCGACACCGCGGACGCCCTGGTGAAGAAGAACTACCGCTTCACCGAGGTGCTTCCGTTGTATGCCCGGCTCTCGCACGCCGAGCAGCACCGGGTGTTCCAGCAGCACACCGGACGCAGGATCGTTCTGGCGACGAACGTGGCCGAGACCTCCCTGACCGTCCCGGGCATCAAGTACGTCATCGACCCCGGCTTTGCCCGCATCTCCCGCTACAGCCACCGCACCAAGGTCCAGCGGCTGCCGATCGAGCCGGTCTCCCAGGCCAGCGCCAACCAGCGCAAGGGCCGCTGCGGCCGTACGTCGGACGGCATCTGCATCCGCCTCTACAGCGAAGAGGACTTCGAGGCCCGCCCGGAGTTCACGGACGCGGAGATCCTCCGGACCAACCTGGCGAGCGTCATCCTGCAGATGACCGCGGCCGGCCTCGGCGACATCGAGAAGTTCCCCTTCATCGACCCGCCGGACCACCGCAACATCCGCGACGGCGTCCAACTCCTCCAGGAACTGGGTGCGTTGGACCCGTCGGAGAAGGACGTACGCAAGCGGCTCACCCAGACCGGCCGCAAGCTCGCCCAGCTGCCGGTCGACCCGCGCCTCGCACGCATGGTCCTGGAGGCCGACAAGAACGGCTGTGTCCGCGAGGTCATGGTCATAGCCGCCGCGCTCTCCATCCAGGACCCGCGCGAGCGCCCGGCCGACAAGCAGACCCAGGCCGACCAGCAGCACGCCCGCTTCAAGGACGAGACCAGTGACTTCCTCGCCTATCTGAATCTCTGGCGTTACGTCCGCGAGCAGCAGAAGGAGCGGGGTTCCAGCTCCTTCCGGCGGATGTGCAAGCAGGAGTACCTGAACTTCCTGCGCATCCGCGAATGGCAGGACATCTACACCCAACTGCGCACGGTCGCCAAGCAGATGGGCATCCATCTGAACGAGGAGGACGCGCCCGACCAGTCCGTCCACGTCTCCCTCCTCGCCGGTCTGCTCTCGCACATCGGCATGAAGGACGTGAAGGACGGCAACAAGAACGAGTACCTGGGCGCCCGCAACGCCAAGTTCGCGATCTTCCCGGGCTCGGCCCTCTTCAAGAAGCAGCCGCGGTTCGTCATGTCGGCGGAGCTGGTGGAGACCTCGCGGCTCTGGGCCCGGGTCAACGCGAAGATCGAGCCCGAGTGGGTCGAGCCGCTCGCCGAGCACCTGCTGAAGCGCACGTACTCCGAACCGCACTGGGAGAAGGACCAGGCCGCGGTGATGGCGTACGAGAAGGTCACGCTGTACGGCGTGCCGATCGTCGCCCAGCGGAAGGTGAACTACGGCCGTATCGACCCGGAGTCGAGCCGCGAGCTTTTCATCCGCAACGCCCTCGTCGAGGGTGACTGGCGCACCCACCACAAGTTCTTCGCCGACAACCGCAGACTCCTCAGCGAGGTCGAGGAGTTGGAGCACCGGGCGCGGCGCCGGGACATCGTGGTCGACGACGACACCCTCTTCGACTTCTACGACCAGCGGGTGCCCGAACACGTCGTCTCCGGCGCCCACTTCGACTCGTGGTGGAAGCGGAAGCGGCACGAGCAGCCGGAGTTCCTGGACTTCGAGCGGGAGATGCTCATCCGGGAGTCGGCGGAGGCGGTCACCAAGGACGACTACCCGGACTCCTGGCGCCAGGGGCCGCTGAAGTTCCGGGTGACGTACCAGTTCGAGCCGGGTGCGGACGCGGACGGTGTGACGGTCCACATTCCGCTCCAGGTCCTGAACCAGGTGAAGGACGAGGGCTTCGACTGGCAGATCCCGGGCCTCAGGGAGGAGTTGGTGACGGAGCTGATCCGTTCCCTCCCCAAGCCGATCCGCCGCAACTACGTGCCGGCGCCGAACTTCGCGAAGCGGTTCCTCGATACGGCCGTGCCGTTGCAGGAGCCTTTGACGGTCACGATGGCCCGCGAGCTGAAGCGCATGGTCGGAGTCCCCTTCGAGGCCGACGACTTCGACCAGTCACGGATCCCGGAGCACCTTCGCATCACCTTCCGGATCGTCGACGAGCGGCGCCGGAAGCTGGCCGAGGACAAGGACCTGGAGGCGCTGCGGCTGAAGCTGAAGCCGAAGGCGCGCCAGGCCCTCTCCCAGGCGGCCGCCGCGACCGCGTCCCGTGAGGGCGGCGAGTCCCTGGAGCGCAAGGGCCTCACGGACTGGACGATCGGCTCCCTCACCCGGGTCTTCGAGACCCGTCGGGCCGGCCAGCCGGTGAAGGCCTACCCGGCCCTGGTGGACGACGGTGACACGGTCTCCGTCCGCCTCTTCGACACGGAGGCCGAGCAGGCCGAGGCGATGTGGAAGGGCACCCGGCGGCTGATCGTGCGCAACATCCCGGTGAGCCCGGCGAAGTTCGCGTCCGAGAAGCTGACGAATCCCCAGAAGCTGGCGCTCTCGGCCAACCCGCACGGCTCGATCCAGGCCCTGTTCGACGACTGTGCGACCGCGGCGGCGGACAAGCTGATAGGGGACTTCGGGGGGCCGGCGTGGGACGAGGAGTCGTACCGGAAGCTGTACGACAAGGTGCGCGCGGAGATCGTGGACACGACGGTCCGTACGGTCGGTCAGGTGCAGCAGGTGATCGCCGCCTGGCAGGCCTGTGAGCGGCGCCTGAAGTCCGTACGGAGCCCGGCGCTGCTGGCGAACCTGGCGGACGTACGGGCGCAGTTGGGCGCGCTGGTGAAGCCGGGCTTCGTGACGGCGACGGGGCTGCGCCGGCTGCCCGACCTGATGCGCTACCTGGTCGCGGCCGACCGGCGCCTGCAGCAGATGCCGACGAACGTCCAGCGGGACACGACACGTATGGAGAAGGTCCACGAGATGCAGGACGAGTACGCCTGGCTCCTGGAACAGCTCCCCCAGGGCCGGCCCGTGCCCCAGCAGGTCCTGGACGTCCGCTGGATGATCGAGGAACTCCGGGTCAGCTATTTCGCCCACGCCCTCGGCACGGCGTACCCCATCTCCGACAAGCGGATCGTGAAGGCGATCGACACACTGGCCCCGTGACGACTCCTTCACCCACAGTGAGTTCGACCAGGACCGGCCTGCTCCTGTACAGTCCTTCTCGCAGCGCAACGCAGCAATAAGCGCCGCAAAACCTGGTCCTGTGGAGCAGTTTGGAGTGCTCGCCACCCTGTCAAGGTGGAGGCCGCGGGTTCAAATCCCGTCAGGACCGCAGTAAGAGGCAAGGCCCGCATCCCGTCGAGGGAGCGGGCCTTCTTCATGCGCCCACACATCCAACGCCCTTCCACCCCGTCAAGGAGAAGGCCGCGCCCGCGGCGCAGCCGCAATCGGAGGCAAGGCCCGCATCCCGGCAACGGGGCGCGGGCCTCTTTGGATGCGCGCAGGTCCGAGCAGTCCCAGCCCGTCCGGCGTTTGAACTGGGGGGGCGGCAGCCCCCAGGACGGTCACGGCGGCGCCGGGTGAGGCGTGGCGGGTGTTCGGGCGAGTCACGGCGCCCCCGCGGAGCGCCACACCATCTTGACGGCGCCCCCAGACCCCGGTACCCAGAAACCAGGCCCCCGTTCCCAACGGAGCCCGGAGGTGGCGTATGGCGGCAACGGTCAGGCATGAGACGCGGGCCCTGCTCCGCGCGCACCTGGCGGCCGCGTCGTCGTATCGGCATCTGACCCGTCACTGCCCGATCTGCCACCGCCTGCTGCGGCTGGCGTTGGACTCCGCCCCCCGGGCCGCCACGGTCCCGGACGAGGCGGTGGAGGACGAGACCCCCTCCCCCGCGTGACTCCACTAGCGCACCGGACCCAACGGCAACAAGGACTCCGGCATGTGACGGGAGTCACCGCATGAGTTTCTGAAGCCGTGGAACTTACCCCTCTCCTACAACAGGTCAATTTAATATGTGCAATTGCACTCCAGGCCGCACGTGACCCAGGGCTCGTCCCACAGGAGATCCGACACCCCTCCCCAGACTCCGACAAGCCCGCTCACAGTGGCGCCGGAGCCCCCACAGCCCACCACAGTCCGTGCACAAAAAAGATCGCGCTGGACCCGGCGGAGTCCAGCGCGATCGACGACGAGCTTGAGAATGGGCCCTGTTGGGGCAGGACCCGCGTCGCTTGTAGCTAGGGTTCGGACGCCTCAACCAGTTGGGGGACCAGCCGATTTGCCCGGTTATTCAGTTGTTCAGGCCTCGCTGCGCTGCTGCGGGATACCCGCGAGCAGAGCGCGAACCTCGGCCTCGCGGTAACGGCGGTGCCCGCCGAGCGTGCGGATGGATGTGAGCTTGCCGGCCTTCGCCCACCGCGTGACCGTCTTCGGGTCCACGCGGAACATCGTGGCGACCTCAGCCGGGGTCAGCAGCGGCTCGGCATCAGGGGTGCGAGCGGTCATGAGCGGCCTCCTCGGGAGAACCGAACCTTCTCGGTTCTTTCCTCTAAATTCTGCACCTTGACCCGCGTTGCCCGAAATGGCGGATGCGGGTCGAGTCGGTTATAGGACGAACGGCTTGTCCTCGGCACTACAACTACACCATCTGTCCAGCCGCGTCGGCCAAACCGATGGAATTGCCCCCCAGGTGTTCATCGGCGACGGAAGCCGATGGACCATGCCATAGCGGACAGTCACGCCACTGTGACGATCAGTCACAGTGGCGATCAGGAGTCACCAGACCCCCCAAAGCGGAACCTCCCCCGGGCCCCTTGTCCTATTTTGGCACGAGGAGGGGGAAGAGATGCAAGAGCCGGATACGTGCGGTCCGTCACGCTTGCCCCTTGTTGATGGGACATCAGCGAAACCTCGTGACACCTTGAGCGAGGACGAAACCCCAAAACGGGCGTCACGTCAAACGTCAGTTCGCCGAACGCCGGTCCCTGACGCCCCGCCAGCGCTCCACGAGCCGCCCGTAGGCCTCCCCCGCCGCGGCCCCGTCGCCGTGCCTGAGCGCCTCGATGCCCTCGGCCACATCGGCCGCGGAATGGTCGTCCTCCAGCTCGCCCGGCGGCAGCACATGGACGAGACCGCCGTAGTCGAGCTCGACCAGCGAGCGCGGGTGGAACTCCTCCAGCCAGCGCCCGACGTCGATCAGGCCGTCGATGAGCGGCCCCTCGTCGACGGCGTCCTTGAGGGCCCTCAGGGCCCGCGCCACGCGTCTGCGGGCCTGCACCATGGGCGTGCGGTAGCGCAGCATCGGCGGGATCTCGCCCGAGCCCTTGTCGAAGCGCCGCTCCTCGTCGGAGACGAGCACGAACCAATTCAGCGGCACCTGCCAGGTCGCGGTGCGGATCCAGGGCCGGGCGTCCGGGTTGCGGGCGAGCCAGCGCTCGTAGTCCTGGGCGGTCTGGCGCCGTACGACCTCGGGCAGCACCGCGTCCAGGACCGGCGCCGGCAGCTCCTCCCCGAGCTCCTCCAGGGCCAGCCAGCCGCGCAGCCGGGTGCGCCACGGGCACACGCACACCACGCCGTCCATGTCGATCACGAACGCGTCGCTGCTCTCGTGCACCGGCACCGGGACCGGCGGGGTGGGCAGCAGGTCGGCCAGCGAGCGGCGCAGTTCGTCCTGGTACGACGGACGGTCCGGGCGGCGGGCGTAGCGCGCCCAGTGGCTGCGCTCGGGCTCGGGGAAGGCGGCCAGCGGTTCGTACACGCGCAGATAGGTCGCGTACGGGACGATCACCGAGGACACCTTGGGCACGCCTGCTCTCTCCCCCGCCGCCTGCCGGGAAAACCTGCGAAACCCGCACACAAACGTGCGGGAAAACTATGCAAATCGTCGCACGCCCGTAGGCCGGGAGAGGGTGATCCTGAGCACTGCACGGTCCTGGGCCGCCCCAGGCCCTAATCTCGTGCTCACAGGCCCCGCCACCCTTACGGGCGCCTGTGTCCGATCGCCGCACCTTACCCAGGAGTCACCACAGTGACCGACGTAACCGGCGCCGCTGCCGATGTGCTGCACACCCTGTTCCACTCGGACCAGGGCGGCCACGAGCAGGTCGTGCTCTGCCAGGACCGCAGGAGCGGCCTGAAGGCCGTCATCGCCCTCCATTCCACCGCGCTGGGCCCCGCACTCGGCGGGACGCGCTTCTACCCCTACGCGAGCGAGCAGGAGGCCGTCTCCGACGCGCTGAACCTCGGGCGCGGGATGTCGTACAAGAACGCCATGGCCGGGCTCGACCACGGCGGCGGCAAGGCCGTGATCATCGGCGACCCGGAGCGCGACAAGAGCGAGGAACTGCTCCTGGCGTACGGCCGTTTCGTGGCCTCGCTCGGCGGGCGCTACGTCACCGCGTGCGATGTCGGTACGTACGTCGCCGACATGGACGTCGTCGCACGTGAGTGCCGCTGGACGACCGGCCGCTCCCCCGAGAACGGCGGCGCCGGCGACTCCTCCGTCCTCACCGCGTTCGGCGTCTACCAGGGCATGCGGGCCAGCGCCGCGCACCTGTGGGGGGACCCCTCGCTGCGCGGTCGCCGGGTCGGTGTCGCGGGGGTCGGCAAGGTCGGGCACCACCTCGTGGAACACCTCATCGAGGAGGGCGCCGAGGTCCTCGTCACGGACGTGCGGCGGGAGGCCGTCGGGCGGATCGCCGAGCGGCACCCCTCCGTCGGGGTGGTCACCGACACCGAAGCGCTCGTGCGCAGCGCGGGCCTCGACATCTACGCCCCCTGCGCCCTCGGCGGCGCCCTGAACGACGACACCGTGCCCGCGCTCAGCGCCCGGATCGTCTGCGGCGCGGCCAACAACCAGCTCGAACACCCGGGCGTCGAGAAGGACCTCGCCGACCGCGGGATCCTCTACGCGCCGGACTACGTGGTGAACGCCGGCGGGGTCATCCAGGTCGCCGACGAGCTCCACGGGTTCGACTTCGAGCGGTGCAGGGCGAAGGCGGCGAAGATCTACGACACCACGCTGGCCATCTTCGCACGTGCGAAGGAAGACGGGATTCCGCCGGCCGCCGCGGCCGACCGGATCGCCGAGCAGCGGATGCATGAGGCGGTCGTGAGGCGGTCGTGAGGCGGTCGTGAAGCGGGCCCGCTGAGGTTTGACCGGTACCCGTCGGCGCACACTTAGAGAGAACTCTCACGTTCGTCGGCGGGTCGGCCGCGAAGAAGTGGTTAAAATCGCGGTTGACCAGCGGGGACGGGGCTCCCCGCGGGTTCTGGGTCCGGGCACGTCCTGCGGGCGACGTACCGTATGGGCGTGGGCTCAGGTACCGTGGAAGCCCTACGGACCGGTCTCTCCGAGGAGAGCCCGTTCCAGATCATGAACGCGTGTCAAGACTCTGGGGCCGCCGGGCCCCGTATCCGAGGGGGTCGAGCCATGGGGCGCGGCCGGGCAAAGGCCAAGCAGACGAAGGTCGCCCGCCAGCTGAAGTACAGCAGCGGCGGGACTGACCTGTCGCGTCTGGCCAATGAGCTGGGCGCTTCAACGACTTCGAGCCAGCCGCCGAATGGCGAGCCGTTCGAGGACGATGAGGACGAAGACGACCCGTACTCCCAGTACGCGGATCTCTACAACGACGACGATGAGGACGAGGACGATCAGTCCGGTCCCTCGTCGCAACACCGCCGCGGCGCTTGACGCTCTAGCTGTGCTCAACCCGGTCCGGATTGGTCCACACCACCGGACCGGGTTTTGCGCTGCCTGTCAGGCGCTGTAGTCGCCCACCAGCTCGGCGCCGCTCTCCTTGTCGCCGCGGTCGGTGATCTCACCCGCGACCCAGGCCTCGACCCCGCGGTCGGCCAGGGTGGCCAGGGCCACGTCCGCCGACTCCTCGGGGACGATGGCGATCATGCCGACGCCCATGTTGAGGGTCTTCTCCAGCTCCAGGCGCTCCACCTGACCCGTCTTGCCGACGAGGTCGAAGATCGGGTCCGGGGTCCAGGTGGTGCGGTCGACGATCGCGTGCAGGTCGTCGGGGATCACCCGGGCCAGGTTGGCGGCGAGGCCGCCCCCGGTGACGTGCGAGAAGGCGTGCACCTGCGCGGTGCGGATCAGAGCCAGGCAGTCCAGCGAGTAAATCTTGGTGGGCTCCAGTAGCTCCTCGCCGAGCGTGCGGCCCAGTTCCTCGATCCGGGTCTCCAGGGCGAGGCCCGCCTGGTCCAGGAGCACATGACGGACGAGCGAGTACCCGTTCGAGTGAAGACCCGAGGCCGCCATGGCGATGACGGCGTCACCCTTACGGATGCGATCCGCGCCGAGCAGCCGGTCGGCCTCCACGACGCCCGTACCGGCGCCGGCGACGTCGAAGTCGTCCGGCCCCAGCAGACCAGGGTGTTCGGCCGTCTCGCCGCCCACCAGGGCGCAGCCGGCGAGCACACAGCCCTCGGCGATGCCCTTGACGATCGCGGCGACCCGCTCGGGGTGGACCTTGCCGACGCAGATGTAGTCGGTCATGAACAGCGGCTCGGCGCCGCACACCACGATGTCGTCCATGACCATCGCGACCAGGTCGTGGCCGATGGTGTCGTAGACGCCCAGGCGGCGCGCGATGTCGACCTTGGTGCCGACGCCGTCCGTGGCGGAGGCGAGCAGGGGACGCTCGAAGCGCTTGAGGGCGGAGGCGTCGAAGAGACCGGCGAATCCGCCGAGGCCGCCGAGGACCTCGGGGCGCTGGGTCTTCTTCACCCACTCCTTCATCAGTTCTACGGCGCGGTCGCCCGCCTCGATGTCGACGCCCGCGGCTGCGTAGCTGGCACCGGTTGTCTCAGACATGGCTTGTGAGAACTTTCGTGTCGTACTGCAGGTAAGCAGGTGTTACGGGCTGACTACGGACGGCGGATCGCGTCGACCGCGGCCGTGACCGCCGTGCCGGCGGCCAGCTCGGTCTCCAGGAGCTGCTTGCCGAGCAGCTCGGGGTCCGGGAGCTCCATCGGGTACTCGCCGTCGAAGCAGGCGCGGCAGAGGTTCGGCTTGGCGATGGTGGTCGCCTCGATCATGCCGTCGATGGAGATGTAGGCGAGGGAGTCGGCGCCCAGGCTGGTGCCGATCTCGTCAATGGTCATGCCGTTGGCGATGAGCTCCGCGCGGGTGGCGAAGTCGATGCCGAAGAAGCAGGGCCACTTGACCGGCGGCGAGGAGATCCGGATGTGGACCTCGGCGGCGCCCGCCTCGCGGAGCATGCGGACCAGGGCGCGCTGGGTGTTGCCGCGCACGATCGAGTCGTCGACGACGACCAGCCGCTTGCCCTTGATGACTTCCTTGAGCGGGTTCAGCTTCAGACGGATGCCGAGCTGGCGGATCGTCTGGGAGGGCTGGATGAACGTACGGCCGACGTAGGCGTTCTTCACGAGACCCGCGCCGAACGGGATGCCGGATGCCTCGGCGTAGCCGATGGCCGCCGGGGTGCCCGACTCCGGAGTAGCTATGACCAGGTCGGCCTCTACGGGGGCTTCCTTGGCGAGCTTGCGGCCCATCTCCACGCGGGAGAGGTACACGTTCCGGCCGGCGATGTCGGTGTCGGGGCGCGCCAGATAGACGTACTCGAAGACACAGCCCTTCGGCTTCGCTTCCGCGAATCGGGAGGTGCGCAGGCCGTTCTCGTCGATGGCGACGAACTCGCCCGGCTCGATCTCGCGGACGTAGGAGGCGCCGCAGATGTCGAGGGCGGCGGACTCGGAGGCGACCACCCAGCCGCGCTCCAGGCGGCCCAGGACCAGCGGGCGGATGCCCTGCGGGTCGCGGGCGGCGTAGAGGGTGTGCTCGTCCATGAAGACGAGCGAGAACGCGCCGCGCACCTTCGGGAGGACGGAGTGGGCCGCCTCCTCGATGGTCAGGGGCTTGCCGTCCTCGTCGACCTGGGCCGCGAGAAGCGCGGTGAGCAGGTCGGTGTCGTTGGTGGCGGCCACGCGCGGGCTGCGGCCCTCCTGCTTGGGCAGGTCGGCGACCATCTCGGCTAGCTGCGCCGTGTTGACCAGGTTGCCGTTGTGACCGAGCGCGATGGAACCGTGCGCGGTGGCACGGAACGTCGGCTGGGCGTTCTCCCACACGGAGGCGCCGGTGGTCGAGTAGCGGGCGTGACCGACCGCGATGTGACCGGTGAGCGAGCCGAGGGAGGTCTCGTCGAAGACCTGGGAAACGAGGCCCATGTCCTTGAAGACGAGGATCTGGGAGCCGTTGCTGACCGCGATTCCCGCGGATTCCTGGCCCCGATGCTGGAGGGCGTAGAGCCCGAAGTACGTGAGCTTGGCGACCTCTTCGCCCGGAGCCCAGACACCGAAGACGCCACAAGCGTCCTGGGGGCCCTTCTCACCGGGGAGCAGGTCGTGGTTGAGTCGTCCGTCACCACGTGGCACGGCTCCGAGTGTAGGCGAGATCGACCACTGGTCCGAATTCGCGGAGAGTGGGCTTTCTTACTCCGCGCGGGCCGTAACGCTCTCGCCGGAGGTCCCGGTGAGGGTCAGGGAATCGTGTTTCTGCTGGTAGGAGACCTTGCCGGAGAGGATTTCGGCGAGTCGGCGCTCGGTCTTCATCACCGGGGCGGAACACGTCATGCGTGTGGTCGACAGGCGCCCGAACTCGATGGTGCGGTCCTTGACGGTGGCCTTGCCGTTGAAGGTGTTGCAGCCGAGGCTGCCGGTGACGGTGTTGTTCCTGGTGAGGGTGAGGTAGGCGTTCTCGCCGAGGGACCAGCGGGTGCCCTTCAGGGCGGGGGGCTTCTGCTCGCGGAGGGTGATGCGGTCGCCCTCGGGGCTGGTCAGGGTGAGGGTCCTGGCGCCCGAAGGCCCGTCCAGTTCGGCCTTGAGGTCGTTGTCGAAGACGGCGACGAACTTCTCCTCGAACTCCCCCACGGCCCCCTGGCAGCCGATCAGTGTCCTGGTGAGGTCGGAGACCTTCACGGTGTCGCCCTTGACGGCCACGTCGGCGCCGATGCTGTTGCAGCCCACGGAACCGCCGGACTCACCACCGCCGACGTCCGGGTCGGCGGTGCCTGGCTTGAAGGTGATGTGGGCCGCCTTCAGAGCACCCTTCTCGGGCAGGGCGTAGTCCTTGCCGTCGACGGTGACCTTCCGTGGCACCCAGGAGGTGTCCGCGATGGTGGAGACGTCCTCGGTCCTGGTGCCCACCGACTCCGTGCCGCAGGCGGCCAGGACGGTGGTCCCGGCCAGGGCCGCGGCGGCGTACTTGGCGTATGTCGTCCGCTTCATGACTCTTGGACGCACGAGCCCCGCGATGGGTTCAGCCCATCAGCGGCAGCAGTCCGCCCAGGTCGGCCCGCTCCCCGCTCGCGCCGACCTTCGCCTCGTCCAGCGCGTCCTTCCAGGCCAGACGCCCGGTGGCGAGCCGCATCCAGGTCAGCGGGTCGGTCTCGACGACGTTCGGCGGGGTGCCGCGGGTGTGCTTCGGCCCCTCGACGCACTGCACGACGGCGTACGGCGGGATCCGCACCTCGGTCGAACCGCCGGGCGCTTTGGTGGCGAGGGCGTCGGCGAGGAGCCGGGTGCAGGCGGCGAGGGCCTGGCGGTCGTACGGGATGTCGAGGCCGGGGACGGCCGCGTTGAGGTCGTCGGTGTGGACGACGAGCTCGACGGTCCGGGTGACGAGGTAGTCGGCCAGCGGCAGCGCGCCCACGTTGGTCGCGAGGAGCCGGGTGCCGGGGTGCGTGTCCAGCAGGTCGGTCAGGGTCCGGTCGACGTCGGTGAGGTAGGCGTCGAGGTCGGGGTGGCGTTCGGCGAGGCCGCGGGTGAAGTCGGCGATGGCCACCGAGTTGGCGGCGGTGGCGAAGGGCCAGTCGAGAAGGGTGGCGTCCTGTCGCGCGGGCGCGGGCAGGTCGAGGGCCCGGTGGACGGCTGTGACCGCCATCCCGATGTGCGCGATCAGCTCCCGTACGGTCCATTCGCCCAGCCGCGTCGGGAGCGCCAGCTGCTCGGGGGCCAGGGTGCGTACGGCCTCCCGTACGTTCCCGAGCTGGGCCTGGACGGCCTTGCGGATCTTGACGGGGTCGTAGGTGCGGGCACGCTTCTTGGCCGTGGACATGGCGGTGAGCCTAGTCCGGTGACCCCATGCCGAAGGCCCCGCCCGTCACAACGACGGGCGGGGCCTTCGCAGGCGTACGACCACCGGCTACTTGAGCAGTGCCGGGATCGTCTCCTCGTGAGCGACGCGCAGCTCCTCCAGGGACAGCTCGAACTCGCCCTGGAGCTCGACCGAGTCGCCGTCCACGACACCGATGCGGGTGACGGGCAGGCCCCGGGCGCCGCACATGTCGTTGAAGCGGAGCTCCTCGGAGCGGGGGACGGCAACCACCGCGCGGCCGGCCGACTCCGAGAACAGCAGCGTGAACGCGTCCAGACCGTCCGGGACGATCAGGCGGGCGCCCTTGCCGCCGAGGAGCGCCGACTCCACGACGGCCTGGATCAGGCCGCCGTCGGACAGGTCGTGCGCGGAGTCGATCATGCCGTCCCGGGAGGCGGAGATCAGGATCTCGGCGAGCAGGCGCTCGCGCTCCAGGTCGACCTTGGGCGGCAGGCCACCGAGGTGGTCGTGGACGACCTGCGACCAGGCCGAGCCGCCGAACTCCTCGCGGGTGTCGCCGAGGAGGTACAGCAGCTGGCCCTCCTCCTGGAAGGCGACCGGGGTGCGACGGGCGACGTCGTCGATGACGCCCAGCACCGCGACCACGGGGGTCGGGTGGATGGCGGCCTCGCCCGTCTGGTTGTAGAGGGAGACATTGCCACCGGTCACCGGGGTGCCCAACTGCTGGCAGGCGTCGGCGAGTCCGCGGATGGCCTCCGCGAACTGCCACATGACGGCCGGGTCCTCGGGCGAGCCGAAGTTCAGGCAGTCGGAGACGGCGAGCGGCTTGGCACCGGTCGTCGCCACGTTGCGGTAGGCCTCCGAGAGCGCCAACTGGGCGCCCGCGTACGGGTCGAGCTTCGCGTAACGGCCGTTGCCGTCGGTCGCGATGGCGACGCCGAGGCCGGTCTCCTCGTCGATGCGGATCATGCCGGAGTCCTCCGGCTGGGCCAGCACCGTGTTGCCCTGCACGAAGTGGTCGTACTGCGAGGTGATCCACTTCTTGGAGGCCTGGTTGGGGGACGACACCAGCTTCAGGACCTGGTCCTTCAGCTCCTCGCTCGACGAGGGCCGCGGCAGCTTGCCCGCGTCGTCGGCCTGGAGCTCGTCCTGCCAGGACGGGCGGGCGTACGGCCGCTCGTAGACCGGGCCGTCGTGGGCCACGGTCCGCGGGTCGACGTCCACGATCTTGCCGCCGTGCCAGAAGATCTCCAGACGGTCGCCGTCGGTGACCTCACCGATCACGGTGGCGATGACGTCCCACTTGTCGCAGATCTCCAGGAACCGGTCGACCTTCTCCGGCTCCACGACCGCGCACATGCGTTCCTGCGACTCGCTCATGAGGATTTCCTCGGGAGACAGGGTCGAGTCGCGCAGGGGTACGTCGTCCAGGGTGACGCGCATGCCGCCGGAGCCGTTCGAGGCGAGCTCACTCGTCGCACACGACAGACCCGCCGCGCCCAGGTCCTGGATGCCGACGACCAGCTTCTCCTGGAAGGCCTCCAGGGTGCACTCGATGAGGAGCTTCTCCTGGAAGGGGTCGCCGACCTGGACCGCGGGGCGCTTGGAGGGCTTCGCGTCGTCGAAGGTCTCGGAGGCGAGGATTGACGCGCCGCCGATGCCGTCGCCGCCCGTACGGGCCCCGTACAGGATGACCTTGTTGCCCGCGCCGGACGCCTTCGCGAGGTGGATGTCCTCGTGCCGCATGA
Organism: Streptomyces sp. NPDC048420; assembly: GCF_040651535.1. NCBI lineage: Bacteria > Bacillati > Actinomycetota > Actinomycetes > Kitasatosporales > Streptomycetaceae > Streptomyces > Streptomyces sp. NPDC048420. Next base: position 472,110 of record NZ_JBEZKG010000002.1, on the reverse strand, counting down.
CGCCGATGGCACCGGCGTTGACCAGCGGATTTCCCTGGTAGCAGGCGTCGAAGACGACCTCGCCGCCGATGTTGGGGAGCCCGAGGCAGTTGCCGTAACCGCCGATGCCGGCGACGACACCCGGGAGCACCCGCTTGGTGTCCGGGTGGTCGGCCGCACCGAAACGCAGCGGGTCCACGACCGCCACCGGCCGCGCACCCATCGCGATGATGTCGCGCACGATGCCGCCGACGCCGGTGGCCGCGCCCTGGTAGGGCTCGACGTACGACGGGTGGTTGTGCGACTCGACCTTGAAGGTGACGGCGTAACCCTGACCGACGTCGACGACACCGGCGTTCTCGCCGATACCGACGAGCAGCGCGTCGGACTGCGGGGCCTTCTCGCCGAACTGGCGCAGGTGCACCTTCGAGGACTTGTACGAGCAGTGCTCGGACCACATGACCGAGTACATGGCGAGCTCGGCGCCGGTCGGGCGGCGGCCGAGGATCTCCACCACCCGCTCGTACTCGTCCTTCTTCAGACCGAGTTCGGCCCAGGGCAGCTCGACGTCGGGGGTCGCGGCCGCGTGCTCGACCGTGTCCAGAGGCGTCCGGCTCATGCGTTGACCAGCTTCTTGAGGATCGAGGTGAAGAAGGGCAGACCGTCGGTGCGGCCGGTGCCGATGAGCGGCTCCACGGCGTGCTCGGGGTGCGGCATGAGGCCTACGACGTTCCCGGCCTCGTTGGTGATGCCGGCGATGTCGTTGAGCGAGCCGTTGGGGTTGAAGTCGAGGTAACGGAACGCGACCCGCCCCTCGGCCTCCAGCTTGTCCAGCGTGTACTGGTCGGCGACGTACCGGCCGTCCATGTTCTTCAGCGGGATGTGGATCTCCTGGCCGGCGTTGTAGTCGCTGGTCCAGGAGGTCTCCGCGTTCTCCACCCGCAGCTTCTGGTCGCGGCAGATGAAGTGCAGGTGGTCGTTGCCGAGCATCCCGCCCGGGAGCAGGTGGGCCTCGGTGAGGATCTGGAAGCCGTTGCAGATACCGAGGACCGGCAGTCCGGCCTTCGCCTGCTCGATGAGGGTCTCCATCACCGGCGAGAAGCGCGCGATGGCACCGGCGCGCAGATAGTCGCCGTAGGAGAACCCGCCGCATAGCACCACGGCGTCGACCTGGTGGAGGTCCTTGTCCTTGTGCCAGAGGGCGACCGGCTCGGCGCCCGCGAGGCGGATCGCGCGCTGGGTGTCCCGGTCGTCGAGGCTGCCGGGGAAAGTGACGACGCCAATACGAGCGGTCACTTCGCGGCCTCCGCGACTTCCTCCACCTTGACGGTGAAGTCCTCGATCACGGTGTTGGCGAGGAAGGATTCCGCAAGATCGTGGATGCGGGCGAGCGCGGCCTCGTCGACCGGTCCGTCAACTTCCAGTTCGAATCGCTTTCCCTGACGTACGTCGGAGATGCCTTCGAAACCCAGACGCGGCAGTGCGCGCTGCACCGCCTGGCCCTGGGGGTCGAGGATCTCCGGCTTGAGCATGACGTCGACTACGACGCGTGCCACTGGCACTCCCGGTGGTGTGGTGCTGAGCAGGTTCCTTCAGACTACCCGCACAAAATTTCTACGCGCGTTGAGTTGTAGGAATCTACGTGACGACCATCACTGAGCAGCACGGAGGCGGCTGTTCGCGAAAATTTCCGGGAAAGATCTCAGATCGACACCCGACAGCTATTGCGCTCGGACACGCGGAAGGATTTAGTCGAGCTTCACAATGCATTGTCGGGCACTGTACAAATGAATTGGCAACGTGCCGTACGAAGGGACCGATATTCGTGGCGCAGAAGGTCGTGGTCACTCTCTTTGACGACATCGACGGCTCGGAAGCGGCGGAAACGATCGCCTTCGGGCTCGACGGCAAGTCGTACGAGATCGACCTGAATCAATCCAATGCCAAGAAACTGCGTAAGGCGCTCGAGCCCTACGTGGAGGCCGGCCGCAAGCGGTCCAGGTCGGGCAAGGCGTACAAGCAGACCGAGGTCGCTCCCGACCCGGCTGCGGTCCGGGCCTGGGCCCAGGCCAACAAGATGGACGTGCCCGCGCGTGGGCGGATCCCCAAGAAGGTCTACGAGGCGTTCGCCGAGGCCCAGTAGGGCGGTCGACGCCGGGTCACCCGCCCCTCGGGACAACCGACTTGCGTTGCACCCCACCTGGTCAGCTAGAGTCTGGAGCACGCCGAGGGGCGAGGCCGAAAAGGCCCAGCTCACGGAGTACATGCGGGTGTAGTTCAGTAGTAGAACATCCCCCTTCCAGGGGGAAGGCGCAGTGTGCAATTCCTGTCACCCGCTCTGCACCGCCGGTCCGATCACGCTTGTCGATCAGGTAGGCTGGTGCTCGCGCCGATCGGTGAGAGCCGGTCGGAGGCAATGCGGACGTAGCTCAGTTGGTAGAGCGCAACCTTGCCAAGGTTGAGGTCGCGAGTTCGAGCCTCGTCGTCCGCTCTTGATGAAGACCCCGGTCCACTGGACCGGGGTTTTTTCTTGCCCCTTCTCCGTCTGACATTTGTCACACGGAGTCGTGACAGCGCGCACTGCTGTCGCGTCCGGTCCGCCGGGACGCTGGTGTCATGAACACCGACGAACACGAACACGTGATTGAGGTCACCGACCTGCGGCGTGTGTACGGGGGCGGGTTCGAGGCCGTGCGCGGGATCAGCTTTTCCGTGCGGCACGGAGAGGTCTTCGCCCTGCTCGGCACCAACGGCGCCGGCAAGACGTCCACCGTCGAACTCCTTGAGGGGCTCGCCCGGCCGACCGACGGCCGGATCCGCGTCCTCGGACACGATCCGTACGCCGAGCGGGCCGCCGTACGCCCCCGGACCGGGGTGATGCTCCAGGAGGGCGGGTTCCCGTCCGAGCTGACCGTCGGCGAGACCGCGCGGATGTGGGCCGGCTGCGTCAGCGGGGCCCGGCCGCCGCTGGAGGTGCTGGAACTGGTCGGGCTCGCCCGGCGGACCGGCGTACGGGTCAAGCAGTTGTCCGGCGGTGAGCGGCGCCGGCTCGACCTGGCGCTCGCGCTGCTCGGCGACCCCGAGGTGCTGTTTCTCGACGAGCCGACGACCGGGCTCGACGCCGAAGGGCGCCGGGACACCTGGGAGTTGGTGCGGGCGCTGCGGGACCGTGGCACGACCGTGCTGCTCACCACGCACTACCTGGAGGAGGCCGAGGATCTCGCCGACCGGCTGGCGATCCTGCACGAGGGGCGGATCGCGACCACGGGGACACCGGCCGAGGTGACCGCCGCCCAGCCGTCACGGATCTCGTTCGAGCTTCCGCAGGGGTACTTCGTGGGGGATCTGCCCCCGCTCGGGGAGCTGGGGGTGTGCGGGCACGAGGTCGACGGGAGCGTCGTACGGCTGCGGACGCGGGAGCTGCAGCGGACGGCCACCGGACTGCTGGTGTGGGCCGGGCGGGCCGGGGTCGAGCTGCGGCGGCTCGATGTGCGGTCGGCCTCGCTGGAGGAGGCGTTCCTGGGGATCGCGGCGCGCGAGGAGGTCGCCGTATGAGCACGGTCACCACTCCCGCGGGCAGGCTGGGCGCCCTCGCCCGGGCCGAGTTCACGCTGCTCGGGCGTAGCAAGGCCACGCTCGTCGCGGCGGTGCTGGTGCCGCTCGCGCTGCCGTTCAGCCTGCGGACCGTCGTGGACGACATGGACGTCGAGGACGCCGGGCTCAGTGTCGGACTCGTACTGCTGCCGGCCGCGGTCGGATTCGCCCTGTTGTTCGGGGTGTACAGCGCCCTCGTCGGGATCTACGCCTCCCGGCGCGAGGAACTGGTGCTGAAGCGGCTGCGCACCGGGGAGCCGCGGGACGTCGAGATCCTCGTCGGGACCGCGCTGCCGATCGGCGCGACCGGCCTCACGCAGTCCCTGGTGCTGGTCGCCGCGAGCACGGCCCTGCTCGACGTGCCCGCGCCGCACGCGCCCCATCTCGCGGCCCTCGGGCTGCTCCTGGGGCTGGTGATGTGCGCGGCGCTCGCGGCCGTCACGGCGGCCCTGACCCGGACCGTGGAGAGCGCGCAGGTCACCACGCTGCCGTTCGTGATGATCTCGATGATCCTCTCGGGCGTCGCCGTACCCCTGGAGCTGCTGCCCGACCGGCTCGCGTCGGTGTGCGAGCTGCTGCCGCTGTCGCCCGTGATCACCCTGATCCGCGGTGGCTGGGCGGGCACGCTCTCGGCGTACGAGGCGCTGGGCGTCCTCGGGACCGCGGTGGCCTGGACCGTGCTCGCGGTGTTTGCTGTGGGACGGTGGTTCCGGTGGGAACCGAGGCGCTGACGTACGGGGAGAGCATGCGCGAGCCGGGGGGCTGGTGGCGGCGGAAGAGCACGCCGGCGAAGGTGGAGACGTATACGCGGTGGTCGTTCCACTTCTTCGCGGTGACCGAGGTCGCCGCGGTCGGGCTGCCGCTGTTCGGTGCGATGCCGGGCTGGCTGACCGCCTTGCTGCTGGTGATGCTGGTCGGGCACGCGGGGACCTGTGCCGTAGTGGCGTCCCGGGCGTTGGACTGGACGCGCGGCAGCCGCGAGCAGCCCGTCCACATGCTGTGGACACTCGGCGTGGTCACCGCCGCGGTCGCCACGGCGGCCATCACGGTCACGGAACACGGGCCGGGCGGGGAGGACGTCGACACCGCGGCCGGTGGGATTTTCGCGGTCGTGCTGATCTTCGGCGCCGGAGTGATCGCGCTGGGGGTGCGGGACCGGAAACGGGTCTTCGCCCTCGTCGCGGGGTTCGCCGCGGGCGCGGGGGGCATCGCCTTCCCGCTGGGGCTGCCCGGTCCGGCGACCCTGGCCACGATGGTGGCCGTGCTGCTCGGTGCCGGGTTTCTCGCCTTCACCTCCGTCTTCTCGGTGTGGCTGCTCACCGCCGTCTACGAGCTCGACGAGGCCCGCGAGACCCGCGCCCGGCTCGCCGTCGCCGAGGAACGGCTGCGGTTCGGGCGGGACCTGCACGACGTGATGGGACGGAACCTCGCCGTGATCGCGCTGAAGAGCGAGCTGGCGGTGCAGCTGGCGCGGCGCGGGCGGGAGGAGGCCGTGGACCAGATGACCGAGGTGCAGCGGATCGCGCACGAGACACAACGCGAGGTGCGGGATGTCGTACGGGGATACCGGGAGGCTGACCTGGGGGCCGAACTCGCGGGAGCGCAAGGGGTGTTGACTGCCGCCGGCATCGACTGCGAGGTCACCGGGGAGCCGGCCGGGCTGCCCGCCGAGGTGCAGTCGGCGCTCGGCTGGGTGGTGCGGGAGGCCACGACGAACGTCCTGCGGCACGGGGATGCCAAGCGGTGCGTGGTGGCTCTGCGAGGAGAGGGGGAGCGGGTGGTGCTGATTGTGGAGAACGACGGGGTGTCGGGGGCGTCGGGGAGCGGTGGGTCCAACGGTGGGGTGTCGGGGTTGCCGGGCGGCGGCGGGTCCAACGGTGGGGTGTCGGGGTTGCCGGGCGGCGGCGGGTACATCGGCGGGGTGTCGGGGTTGCCGGGCGGCGGGTCCGGGCTCGCCGGACTGCGGGAGCGGCTCGCGGCGGTGGCCGGGACGCTGGAGGCGGGGCCGGTGAGCGGGGGTGTGTTTCGGGTGGTGGCTCGGGTGCCGGTGGTGGCGGAGGGGGTCTCGTGAGGGTGGGTGTGGTGGTGGCGGAGGGTGGCTTCGTGTCCGTGGGTGGGGTGGTGGGGAAGGGTGGCTTCTCGCCGGTGGGTGTGGTGACGGTGGAGAGCGGCTTGGTGCCCGCGGGTGTGGTGACGGCGGAGGGCGGCTTCTCTCCCCTGAGCGCAGTGACGGCGGAGAGCGGCCTGGTGCCCGCGGGTGTGGTGACGGCGGAGAGCAGCTTCTCTCCCCTGAGCGCAGTGACGGCGGAGAGCCGCTTCGTGCCCGCCGGCATCGTGACGGCGGAGAGCAGCTTCTCGCCCCTGGGCTCAGTGACGGCGGAGAGCCGCTTCGTGCCCGCGGGGTGGGTGGTTTCGTGAGTGTGCGGGTGCTGCTTGCCGATGACGAGCATCTGATCCGGGGGGCGCTCGCCGCGCTGCTCTCCCTGGAGGACGACCTGGCGATCGTCGCGGAGGCGGCGACCGGTCCCGAGGCGCTGGCCATGGCGAGGGCGCACGCGCCCGACGTCGCCGTACTCGATCTGCAGATGCCCGGTGCGGACGGTGTGAGGGTCGCCACATCCCTGCGGTCCGAACTGCCCTCGTGCAAGGTGCTGATCGTCACCAGCCATGGTCGGCCGGGGCATCTGAAGCGGGCCCTGGCGGCCGGTGTGCGGGGGTTCGTCCCGAAGACCGTCAGCGCGCAGCGACTCGCGGAGATCATCCGCACGGTGCATGCGGGAAACCGTTACGTCGACCCCGAGTTGGCCGCCGACGCGATCTCCGCCGGGGACTCGCCGCTGACCGCCCGCGAGGCCGAGGTACTGGAACTCGCCGCCGACGGGGCACCCGTCGCGGAGATCGCCGAACGGGCCGCGCTGTCGCAGGGAACCGTACGGAACTACCTGTCCTCGGCCGTCTCCAAACTCGGGGCGGAGAACCGTCACGCGGCCGTGCGGCTCGCGCGCGAGCGAGGTTGGGTATAGTGGTTGTCGCGCCACGGCGCATGCGAACGTAGCTCAGTTGGTAGAGCGCAACCTTGCCAAGGTTGAGGTCGCGAGTTCGAACCTCGTCGTTCGCTCTGTTTCGGCAAAGGCCCCCGGTTCCCACCGGGGGCCTTTCGCGTTACGACCAGCTCGTGCCCGTCAGACGCTCGAACGCCTCGATGTACTTGGCGCGGGTGCGGTCCACGACCTCCTGCGGCAGCGGCGGCGGGGGCTGCTCGCTCTTGCGGTCCCAGCCGGACTCCGCCGAGGTCAGCCAGTCGCGCACGAACTGCTTGTCGTACGACGGCTGCGCGTGCCCCGGCTCCCACTGGTCGGCCGGCCAGAAGCGGGAGGAGTCCGGGGTGAGGACCTCGTCCGCGACGACGAGGGTCTCCCCGTCGAAGCCGAACTCGAACTTGGTGTCCGCGAGGATGATCCCGCGTTCCCGGGCGATGTCCCGGCCCCGCGAGTACACCGCGAGGGTCGCCTGGCGCAGCTGGGCCGCGGTGTCGGCGCCGACCTGGCGGGCGACCTCCTCGTAGGAGACGTTCTCGTCGTGCTCCCCGACGGCGGCCTTGGTGGCCGGGGTGAAGATCGGGGCGGGGAGCTCGCTGCCGTCGGTGAGGCCCTCGGGGAGTGCGAGGCCGCAGACCGTGCGGGACTCGTTGTACTCCAGCAGGCCGGAGCCGGTGAGGTAGCCGCGGGCGACCGCCTCCACCGGGACCATCTGGAGCGACTTGCAGACCAGGGTGCGCCCGGCCCATTCGGCGGGGGCGCCCTCCGGCAGGTCCGTGCTCAGGACGTGGTTCGGCAGCAGGTCGGCGATCTGGTCGAACCACCACAGCGACAGCTGGGTGAGGACGCGGCCCTTGTCGGGGATCTCGGTCGGCAGCACCCAGTCGAAGGCGGAGATACGGTCACTGGCGACCATCACGAGGTCGCCCGCCTCGTTCTGGTACAGCTCGCGCACCTTGCCGGTGTGGAGGTGTACCAGGCCCGGCACCTGGATCGGCTCGGGCTTTTCTACGAATCCGGACACGGTTCCTCCCCGTGGTTATTTCCAACGGGTCGATTGTCCCGTATGGGGGGCTGACCTTGGACTTGGGGTGTGCTGCGGGTGTGGTGCGGGTGTGGTGCGTGAGCTCAGTCACGCTTGCAGATGCGGTCCAGGAGGTTGGCGGTGGCGCGCTGGACGCGGGGGTCGACATGGCCCGGGCGGTCCAGCGCCGGGGACCAGGCGAAGGTGCCGGAAGCGAAGACCAGGGCGCCGGAGGGGGCGCGGTAGAGGGACGTCTCCTGGTGGCGGAGGGTGCCCTCGCTGTCGGCGTACGGCGAGTGGGCGAGCAGGATGCGGTCGTCGTGCTCGGGGAGCGGGGTGCGGGGGAAGTAACGGTCGGCCTCGCCCGCGACCAGGCCGGCGATCTCGTCGCCCTCGTGCGCCCCGGTCGCGTCCCACAGCCAGTGCTCGGCGTTGCGGACGATCAGGGGGTGCGGCTCGGGGACCCGTCCCGCGTACTGGATGCCGACCAACTGCTGCTCGGGGCGGTCGACTTCGCGCCAGAGCACCGGCCTGCCCGGGCCCCGGCGTTTACGGCAGGTCAGCAGGCGGTCGGGGACGCCGGAGGGCGAGGGGCCCAACTCGACCTGCCAGTACATGGTGTTGGCGGACAGGAAGACCAGCGAGGTGCCGCTGTCCCTGGCCCGCTCGACCGTGCGGCGCATGGCCGTCGACCAGTACTCGTCGTGGCCGGGGAAGACCAGGCCGCGGTAGCGGGCGGGGTCGAGGTGGCCGGCGTGCAGGTCGCGGGCGTCGGCGTAGGCGAGGTCGTAGCCGTAGCGCTCGGCGAAGCGGATGAAGTCGTAGGCGTGGCCCACGTGCATGGGCAGGCCCGCGCCCGCGTACGGCCGGTCGAAGGAGACCGTGGTCGCGGCGTCGGCCTCGCCGAGAAGCCGTCCGCTCTCGTCCCAGGCGTGGTAGAGGCTGGCGCCGGTGCGGCCGTCCTCCGGGTAGAGGTTGTACGCCTGCCAGGTCACGTCGGGCAGCAGGAGCAGTAAGTCCGCGGGGTGGTTGTCCCGGACCGTGAAGGGGATGTGGGAGCGGTAGCCGTCGGCGGTGGTGAGGACGGCGACGTATGCCCCGATGCTCCAGTACGACGGGATCTGCAACCGCCAGGACAGCCACCAGTGGTGACAGGAGACCGTGCGGTCCGCGGTCAGCGGCGGGGGCTGGACGATGCCGGAGAGGCGGGGGCTGGTGGTGATCTTCGCTGCGCCGTCGCCGCCGTAGTGGCCGATGCGGTAGATGTCGACGGCGAACTCCTGCGGCGGGTCGACGGTGATGTGGAAGTCGACGGCCTCGCCGGGGGCGACCGCGCCGGTCGAGGTGAAGCCCTTGATCTGGCGGCGCACGTCGTCGGCGGAACGGGGGCCGCCGCCTGTGGGGGCGGTGCGGGGGGCCGGGACGCGGGGCGTGTTCGTGTTCGGGGTGTGCGCCGGGTCCGTCTCGACGTACCAGGGGACCACCTGGCCGGTGTCGTCGAAGTACGTCTCACTGCCGCGCAGCCAGGGGACGGGGCCCTGGCCGAAGGGGTCCGTCACGGCGTGCGCGAGTGCTCCCGACTCCCAGCGGCGGATGTGCTCCGGTCCTGGTGCCATGGGTCGCTCCCCTCCCTCGTGCCCCCGTCGTCCGTCCTGCGCGGTGCTTTGTGCAGGTGCCTGTGTGCAGGTGCCTGTGTGCAGGTGCCTTCTGTGCAGGTGGTGCGCTGTCGTGCGCGTGTCCTATGGCGCGCGACCTTGCCATGTGCGCGATCGGTCCCAGCACATCACATTACGCACTCATGCTGTCACTGTTCGTTGCGAATTGACCGAAAGTGGAATGAGGTGCTCCGGCTCGGTCAGACGAGTCGGACCGGCTTCTCTGGACGTATCCCCGACTTGACCAGCCAGGCGCGCAGGGGGGCCGGGTCGCCGTCCTCGACGAGGGCGAGGACACGGGGAGCGAGGTCCGCGGCGCGTTCACCATTGACGAGCAGGGAGGGGCCGTCGAGCCAGTCCAGACCCGGGGCGGCGCCGGCGGTGTCGATCGCGGCGCAGCAGACCATCGCGGTGACGTGGTCGGTGAGGAGCTCGCGGGCGCTGCGGGGTGGCTGGAGCGGGAAGAGGGGGAGCGCGGTGTCGTCCCAGAGGGTGGTGTCCGGGGTGGTGCGGGACTGGGGGGCGGCGGCTTCCTCACGGGCGAGCTCGGCGGTGAGGGCTGCGGCGAGGGTCTCGGCTTCGCCTTCGGCCTTTGCGGTCCCACCCGCACCAGCCATGCCACTTTCGTCGTCGGGAGCGGGGGCCCCCTGTGGGCCGGTCTCGCCATGGGCGGCCGCGGGTTCGTTCGACGGGGGCGGTTCGTGCTGCGTGGTGTCTCGGCCGTCTGGCGAGACCGGTTCGGGCTGCGCGGTCTCCGGGCCGTCCACCGAGGCCCGTTCGGGCTGCGCGGTCTCCCGGCCGTCCACCGAGGCCCGTTCGGGCTTCACGGTCTCCCGGCCGTCCACCGAGGCCCGTTCGGGCTGCGCGGTCTCCGGGCCGTCCACCGAGGCCCGTTCGGGCTTCACGGTCTCCCGGCCGTCCACCGAGGCCCGTTCGGGCTTCACGGTCTCCCGGCCGTCCACCGAGGCCCGTTCGGAGTGCCTTGTCTCTCGGCTGTCCGCCGCGGCCGGGGTGGGCTTCGCGGGAGTGGGACTGGGGGGAGGAGATACGACGTCGTCGGCCGTGGGCTCGTGCGGTGGGGTCGGCTTGTGCTCGGTAAGCAGCCCGTCGTGGGGTGGGGTCGGCTCGTGATCGGTAGGCAGCACCTCGTGCGGCTGGGCCAGTTCGTCCTCAGTAGGCAGCCCCTCGTGCGGCGGGGCCAGTTCGTGCTCAGTAGGCAGCCCCTCGTGCGGTGAAGCCGGTGCGGTGGCGTGGGAGTGCGTGGGTGTCGGGGGCGTGGGCTGGGGGGTCGAGAGGTGGGCCAGGACTCGGGAGAGGGTGGGGCCGTGGGATTCCGGGGGTGTGGAGCCCGGGGTGCGGCTCACGCCCTGGGCGTCGAGGACTCGGTGCAGGCGGGCCGCGTCCAGGCGCCACTTACGGTCCACGACCTCCTCCGGGTACTCCTGCCAGTCCACGGGGGCCCAGTCGGGACCGGTCTCCGCGGGGCCGCCGTGGAAGAGGCGGGCGGCAAGCAGCGAGGCGGCCTCGTCCATCGCGCCCGGCTCTTCGAGCAGGTCACAGGCGGGGCGCTCTCCCAGACGGGAGGCGAAACCCTCGGCCAGCCGGTCGCGGCGGGACAGCTCGGTGAGGGCGGCCACCACACCCGCGTCCAGCCGGGACGGCCAGCGGCCCATCCGCCAGGCGGGCAGCGCGACCCGGGTCAGCAGGCGGTCCCAGCCCGCGTACGCCAGTCCCACCTGTTCCTGGGCGACGATCCTGAGGCCGTAGTCCACAGCCTGTGCACGCTCGGCGGCCGCGGCGGCGACCCCACGCTCCATCTGGGCCGCGTGCTCCCGGCAGCTGCGCAGGAGGAGACGGGCCACCCAGGCGACACCGGTGCAGAGCGGGCGGGTGAGCGGACAGCGGCGGGCAGTGGAGCCGACGGCCACCGCCGCGTCCAGTCCCCGCACGAAACGGCGGGCCGCCGCTATGTCGGGGTGTGCCGACGGTCCCGTACCGGCGACGACCGGGGCGAGGACCGCGCGCAGTTCGCCGACGCGCATCCACCACAGGAACGGTGAGCCGATGACCAGCACCGGTGCTGCGGGGACCCGGCGGTGGGAACCGCGGACGCCCGCGATCTCGTCCTCCCGGCCCTCCTGCGGGGGCGGTCCGTGAGCGGGGTGGGTGCGGTCCTCCAGCCAGCTGTCGCAGTCCGGGGTGAGCGCTATCGCGGAGGGGGCCGGGACGTCCAGGCGGTCGGCGAGGTCGCGCACCATGCGGTACAGGTCGGGCGCGGACTCCTCGGCGATCGCGACCGTCGGGCTGACGGCCGGACGGGCTCGGGCGACGACCAGGGCGACGACCCCGGCGGCGAGCAGCACGAGCGCGCCGAGCACGGTCATGACCAGGCGGGCGGTGTCCCAGAACCCGCCCACGAGATGGCCGGTGGAATCCCCGGCGAGCAGCACCACGGCGACGGCCGCGGGCAGCAGCGCCACGGCCAGCGCGCGGCTGCGGATGCGCAGCACGGCGAGGGCCCGGGAACGCGCTGCCTGCGCGCCTGCCTCCACACCCATACCGGTCACGATCGGACCTCACCCCCTCCCTGCCGTCCGGAACGCCCAGCTCTCCTGGTGTTGCTCACTCCCCCACTGTGGCATCCGCCACTGACATCGCAATGCCGGTGGGCCAAGTGCCGGACCGCTTGCGCCGCACCCTAGTTGGGCCCTGGGCCCCCGTCAGCCGTACGGGGTCCCGGTCACTCGATGGAATGGCTTTGGGGAAAGGTGGATGACGGACAGCAAGGATCAGGCCCCGAATCCTTAGACGGATCCGGGGCCTGCAGGGTTCATACGGTCCTGCGGTTTTCGCCTGGCTCCTCATGCTCGACGCTCAGGCCGTGCTCCTCAGGATTCGGCCGCCGCCTTGGCCGCGATGTCCGACCGGTGCTGGGAACCTTCGAGGCGGATACGGCCCACCGCCCGGTACGCGCGCTCGCGGGCTTCGGTGAGGTCCTTGCCGGACGCGGTGACCGACAGGACCCGGCCGCCGGCGCTGACGACCGCGTCGCCGTCCCGCTTGGTACCGGCGTGCAGGACGTACGCGTGCGGGGCGTCCTCGGCGGCCACCTCGTCGAGGCCGGTGATCGGGTCGCCGGTACGCGGGGCGCCGGGGTAGTTGTGCGAGGCGACGACCACGGTGACGGCGGCGTCCTCACTCCAGCGCAGGGGGGCCAGATCGCCGAGGTTGCTGGTGGCGGCCGCGAGCAGGATGCCGGCCAGCGGGGTCTTGAGGCGGGCCAGGACGACCTGGGTCTCCGGGTCGCCGAAGCGGGCGTTGAACTCGATCACCCGTACGCCCCTGCTGGTGATCGCGAGACCGGCGTACAACAGACCGGAGAACGGGGTGCCGCGGCGGCGCATCTCGTCGACGGTCGGCTGCAGGACCGTCTGGAGGACCTCGTCGACCAGCTTCGGGTCGGCCCAGGGCAGCGGGGAGTACGCGCCCATGCCGCCGGTGTTCGGGCCCTCGTCGCCGTCGAGCGCGCGCTTGAAGTCCTGGGCGGGCTGCAGGGGCAGGACCGTGTCGCCGTCGGTGATGGCGAAGAGGGAGACCTCGGGGCCGTCGAGGAACTCCTCGATGACGACCCGGTCGCAGGCGTTCGCGTGCGCCGCCGCCGCCTCGATGTCGCTGGTGACGACCACACCCTTGCCCGCGGCGAGCCCGTCGTCCTTGACGACGTACGGGGCGCCGAAGGCGTCGAGGGCCTCGGCGACCTCCTCGGGAGTCGTACAGACGTACGAGCGGGCGGTCGGGACCCCGGCCGCGGCCATGACGTCCTTGGCGAAGGCCTTCGAGCCCTCGAGCTGCGCGGCCTCCCCGGACGGGCCGAAGACCGGGATGCCCGCCTCGCGCACGGCGTCGGCGACGCCCGCGACGAGCGGGGCCTCCGGGCCTACGACGACCAGGTCGGCGCCGAGTCGCTGCGCGAGCGCGGTCACCGCGTCGCCGTCGAGGGCGTCGACCGGGTGCAGCTCGGCGACCTCGGCGATGCCGGCGTTGCCGGGAGCGCAGTGCAATGCGCTCACGTCGGGGTCGAGGGACAGGGAGCGGCACAGGGCGTGTTCGCGGGCGCCGTTACCGATGACGAGGACCTTCACGGGGGTCAGCCTAACGGGGTTTTTGTGGGGGGTTCCTAAGGGGTGGGCGGAGCCGCGTCGTAGCTTCCTCCAAGGTGAGGGCTCCTGCGCTCCCTTTCCCTGTTCGTTTCCCCTATTCGTTCGTGAACTCCTCGACCACCGTCGCCCCGAGCTCTTTCACGATCAGTTCGTAGCCCGAGAGGGCCGACTCGTTGAGGTCGGGGTCGTCGTCCTCGGGGATGTCGTCCTCGATGGAGACCGGCGGGGGCTCGGGTGCGGAGGGCTGGGGGGCGGGGGGCGGTGTGGGGGCCGGGGCGGTCTGTGTGGGCGTGGGTGTTGAGCGGGTTGGGGTGGGTGTCGGCTGCGGGGGCTGGGGGGCGGGGGTGCCGTAGCCGCCGGGGGTGCCGGGGGCGGGGGTGCCGTAGCCGCCCGGGGTGGGGGTGCCGGGGGTGCCGCCTCCGCCGTAGCCGCCGTTGTTGAAGCCGCCGGGAGCCGGGGGCGCTCCGCCGCCGCCCGACGGGTCGACTACCGCCTCGAACTTCCACTGGACGTTGAACTGCTCGGTGAGCGCCTGCCGCAGTACCTCCTCGCTGCCGCTGCTCGCGAAGTTGTCACGGGCACCGGCGTTGACGAAGCCGAGCTGGAGCGTGGTGCCGTCGAAGCCGGCCACGTGGGCGTTCTGGCTGAGCAGGATCCAGGTGAAGCGGCGACGGTTCTTGACCGCTTCCAGGATGTTCGGCCAGAGCTGGCGCGGGTCGAGGCCGCCGACCGGGGGAGCGTAGGCGGCCTGGCCGGGTGCGGAGGCCGGGGAGGTGGGCTGGGCCGGGGCCGAGGTGGCCGGAGGTCGGTGGGCCGCGGGCGCCTGGGGCTGACCGCCGCCTGCGGGCGCCGCGGTGGGCCAGCCGCCGGGGCGTCGGCCGCCGCCGACGGGAGCGGCGGTGGGCCAGCCACCGGGGGCCTGGCCGGACGACGGTTGAGGGGGCTGGTCGGAGGGGGTGGCCGGAGAAGCAGCGGGCGGGCTTTCAGAGGCACCGCGCGCAGGACCGGCAGGTGCCGGGCCCTGGGGTGGGGTGGGGGCCAGGTTCGGGTCGACGGGCGTGGCCGGACCGGCGGGCGGCGCCGAGTCGGCCGTAGCACCGGGGTATCCGCCCGGGGCACCTGCGCCGCCGGGAGAACCACCCGGAATACCGCCGCCGTGCCCTCCTCCACTGGGCGTGCCCGTGCCCGCTGCCCGGACCGCCGCCCGGGCAGCGGCCGGACCGCCGCCGGGCGGGACCGGAGCGACGGGGGCCGGTGGTGGGACGGAGCCCAGCGGGGCACCCGGGGCCGCACCCCCGTGGGCCTCCGGACCGGGGACGTACCCCATCGCGGGGGCGCCGCCGCCGGCCGAGAAGTTGACGCCACGCTCGATGCGGTCGAGGCGGGCCATCACCGAGCGTTCGTCCCCGTAGGCCGCGGGAAGCAGCACGCGCGCGCAGATGAGTTCCAGCTGGAGGCGGGGCGAGGTGGCGCCGCGCATCTCGGTCAGGCCCTCGTTGACGAGGTCGGCGGCGCGGCTGAGCTCGGCGGCGCCGAAGGTGCCGGCCTGGGCCTGCATACGCTCGATGACGTCGGCGGGGGCGTCGATGAGCCCCTTCTCGGCGGCGTCGGGAACGGCGGCGAGGATGACCAGGTCCCGCAGCCGCTCCAGCAGGTCGGCGACGAACCGCCGCGGGTCGTTGCCGCCCTCGATGATCCGGTCGACGACCTCGAAGGCGGCAGCCCCGTCACCCGTCGCGAAGGCCTCGACGACGGAGTCGAGGAGGGAGCCGTCGGTGTACCCGAGGAGGGAGGTGGCCATGGCATACGTCACTCCCTCCTCGCGCGCTCCGGCGAGCAGCTGGTCCATGACGGACATGGAGTCACGGACCGACCCCTGACCGGCCCGCACGACGAGCGGAAGCACCCCGTCCTCGACGGGGATGTTCTCCTTGCCGCACACCTCGCCGAGGTACTCCCGCAGCGTGCCCGGCGGCACCAGCCGGAACGGATAGTGATGGGTCCGCGACCGGATCGTCCCGATGACCTTCTCGGGCTCGGTGGTGGCGAAGATGAACTTGAGGTGCTCCGGGGGCTCCTCGACGACTTTCAGCAGCGCGTTGAAACCGGCCGACGTGACCATGTGGGCCTCGTCGATGATGTAGATCTTGTAGCGGCTGCCGGCGGGCCCGAAGAAGGCCTTCTCGCGCAGGTCACGGGCGTCGTCCACACCACCGTGGGAGGCGGCGTCGATCTCGATGACGTCGATGGAACCCGGCCCGTTGCGGGCGAGGTCCTGGCAGGACTGGCACTCGCCGCAGGGGGTCGGTGTGGGCCCCTGCGCGCAGTTCAGACACCGGGCGAGGATGCGCGCGCTGGTCGTCTTGCCACACCCGCGCGGACCGCTGAACAGGTACGCGTGATTGACCCGGTTGTTCCGCAGCGCCTGCTGCAGCGGGTCGGTGACATGCTCCTGCCCGATGACCTCGGCGAACGACTCCGGGCGATAGCGGCGGTACAGCGCGAGAGACGACACGCATACGAGGTTATAGGCGCCCACTGACAACGCGGCCCGCGCATGCGCTCCGCCAAGGCACTCCGTCCGGGAACGCGAACGCCCCCCACGCACCCGCCAGAGCCAACCTACCCTTGCTGCCTTCCGGCCCTGGGGGAGTTCAGTCAGATAGCGCCGCGTGAGGGGCTGCCCAAACAGTACCCGATGGCGAGGGGTGGGAACGAGTTCGCGAGCACTCCTCAACGTCTTGTATTGTTTGCGGCGGAGGATTCGCCTAGAGGCCTAGGGCGCACGCTTGGAAAGCGTGTTGGGGGCAACCCCTCACGAGTTCGAATCTCGTATCCTCCGCAGCCGCCTGACCAGGCGAAACGAAGAGCTGGACCGTTCATTACGGTCCGGCTCTTCGGCATGCCTTGGTTGCAGTTCCGGTTGCATTTATAGGCGACATTTAGGACATTGTCTCAAGCGGGAAAGGCGCACGCTCACGTCCTAGGGGGCGACCGGCGCAGACCGCGGGGAGCCACACCATCCGACGGGATACGTCACGACGGTTACCGGCCGCCAGGACCCACACGATGAGTTGGCCGTCCTCTACGGCGTAGACAAAGAGGCATTCGCCGCCCTGCGCCGCGAGCAGGTGTTGCGCCCTGAGGAGCTTCGGCATCGACCGCAGTCATGCCCCAGCATCCGTCGATGCCTGATTCACCCATCACGGGTTGGCCTGCGGCGACTCTGGTCTCGGCGGATCCACGCGGATCTGTCCATGGTCCCGGGACGATGTCGCGGTCATAGCCCGATCATCCGGACCTTGCTGCCGCACAGCCGGGTCATGTCATCGACATCCGACGTGAGGATGGCGACCGGGCCAGGCTGACGCAAGGCCGCTTCTGCGACGGTGGCGTCGATCGCGTACTTGTGTCCGTGCAGACCGACGCCCTTGAGCAGTTGGGCCGCCGCCTTGACCGCTGCCTCCGTGATCGGCTCCACCTTGACCCGGGAGAGCGCCCATTGCAGTCGGGACAGGTTCACCCTGGCGTGGCTCACCTCCACGATGGTGTTGGCGCTGACGACAAGGTCCGCTCCCATGTCGTGGAACACCTGGAACATCGCCAGAACCTTCCGGTCCTGCGCCACCCAGGCCGACAGCCCCTCGCTGTCCAGGACGACGGTCTCAATGTGCCCGCTCACGCGGCGCTCGCGCCGCCGGCGGCCGACGTCGTACCGAAGATCCGCGCCCGCGCCTCGGCCAGCTCTTCCTCACTGAAGGCCCCGTGCTCGTCTGTGTGGCTGCGCAGGTCGGCCCCCAGGAGCTGGTGCCGGATCTGCCTGGCGACCGCTTCGGCCACGTAGCCGGAGATGTTGTCCGTGATCTTCTTCAGCTCCGCCACCTGCTCGGTGGGGAGTGTCACCGTGATGCGTGTGGTGTCAGCCATGGCCGCAAGCATACTGCGGTATGCGCACTGCGTGCTCTCTGTTCCCCGCAGTCGGTCCGGCCAGCGACAGTCGGGACGACTGTCCGTTCGAGCTGGAGCTCAGCCGGGCAGTTGTGCGACGCGCCAGTTCAGCGAGCCCAGTAGCGGTATGCCTCGATCCATTGCGAGCCCTCGGGGACTGGTTCCGGCAGCGGCAGGTCCAGAATTCCGATGTCCTGTCGGACCGACCCCCGCGCGCAGCGTGCGACCACGCGTCCGTCCTCTGCCAGATCGACACCGACCACGCTCACCTCGACGCCGAGAACAGTCGTGTTGAACGGCACGGCAAGACTCTCCTCGATCATCGTGAAGAAGGCGGTGAGCTGTTCATCCTGGCCGTAGGCGCCGACGGTGGCCTCTTCGATCAACGCCTCCAGCGCGACTGGGTCCCAGGTGCTCATGGCCTCACCGTAGCGCCGCACCGTACGGTTGAGGACCGGTGTGTTCAGCAGCGGCATATCCGCCGTGGCGCCATCGCCAGCAGTCAAGTCAAGGCCCGCGGTTGCCAGCGTGTGACGTTGCCTGGTGGGGTTCGGTAGTGAGCGCGGCCCAGGGGAGGGTCCGGCAAGCGACAGGGCGGAAAAGAGTGGCACGAGTCGTCGTACGAGAGCCGAGTACGGGCGCGAGGGGCGCGCCGCCGCTGGCCCGGCAGGAAACATCCGCCTTCGTGAGGGAGCTGCTCGGCGTGGGCTGGGCGGCGGTGTTCCTGCCCGGTGAGCCCGCCCGCCTTGGGCGGCTGCTGCTGTGGAAGCCGACCGGGGCAGCAGCCGGAGACAGTATGGCGCCCACCGGCCTTGAGACCGAGGTGGTGGAGCTGGTCCTGCCGCACGGCCGCTCGGTCAGGCGGCGCAAGGTCGAGGGTTACGCGCTGCCTGTCGCCGTCGCTGTCTCCGCCCTGGCCAATGCGGAGCCGACGCATCCCTCCGGCGCCGCCTGGCAGGCCGCCACTCGCTTCGCGCTGCGGCTGCTCGCCGACGGCCGCCTCCACCCGGCGCTCAGCCCCGCCGGTTACGACACCTGGCAGGTGGGTCCCTTTACCGCCGCCCAGCGCCAGACGCTGGACGCCCTGGCCGCCGCCTTCCCGCCACACGCCCACTGCCTGCCCGAGCCTGGCCCTGCTCCGGTACGGATCGCCGAACCGGCTGCGCTGGTACGCCAGTTCTGCGACGCGGTCGCCGATGATCTGGTCCGTACGCCGGCCGCGCCGCTCGCCATGGGAGCGCTGCCGTACGCCTGGCGCGAGGCCCGCGCCGTGCCGACGTTGCGTGAATGGGCCGAGGAAACCCAGGCGGCGCTCACCGCCGAGGTCAGTGTCTCCCTGCGCGTCGACGTACCCGAAGGACGCCGACGGCAGTTCCGGGCCGTCCTGCAACTGCACACCGCGGCGGACCCGGCGCTCGTCATCGAGGCCGCACGACTCTGGAGCGAGCCGACCGAAGTGGAGCGGCTGCTCGGCCCACGCGCCGAGACCGAGACCCTTCTCGCCCTGCGCCGAGGCGCCCGCGCCTGGTCCCCGCTGCGGAGGCTGCTCAACGATGCCGCTCCCGATCAGCTCCGGTTGACCGACGACGAAGCCTTCGATCTCCTTGGGGACGCCACGGACGCGCTGCGCGCGGCCGGTGTCCACGTGCACTGGCCGCGCGAACTGGTCAAGGCGCTCACCGCGACCGCGGAGATCGGGCAGCGCACCGCCCCCGGTTCCACCGCAGGCGGACTGCTGGACACCGAGGCGCTCCTCGACTTCCGCTGGCAGGTCTCCCTTGGCGGCGAGCCGCTCACCGAGGCCGAGATGGATGCTCTCGCAGAGTCACGCCGTCCCCTCGTCCGGCTTCGCGACCAGTGGGTGGTCGCCGACCCGAAGCTGGTGGCCCGCGCCAGGCGCCGCCGGATGGAACCACTCACCCCCATGGAGGCGTTGAGCGCCGCGCTGACCGGCGAGACCGAGCGGGACGGTGACCGGGTCCCCTGTGCGGCGGTCGGTGCGCTCGGCGACTTGGTCGCTCGTATCCGCGACCCTGAGTCCCGCACCCCCGTGCCCCAGCCCGCCGCTCTCAAGGCCACGTTGCGCGAGTACCAGAAGCGGGGCCTGGCCTGGCTGGCCGAGATGTGCGCACTCGGCCTCGGCGGCTGTCTCGCCGACGACATGGGCCTGGGCAAGACCATCACGTTGCTCGCTCTGCACCTGCACCGCCAGAGCGACCCCACCACCGCGGGCCCCACCCTTGTCGTCTGCCCGGCCTCCCTGCTCGGCAACTGGCAGCGCGAGGCCGCCAGGTTCGCACCGTCCACCCCCGTACGCCGTTACCACGGCGGTGACCGCCACCTGGGGGACCTGGCCGGCGACGAGATCGTCCTGGTCACCTACGGGGTGCTGCGCCGCGACCGCGAAGTACTTGCCGAGACAGCCTGGTCGCTGGTGGCCGCCGACGAGGCCCAGCACGTCAAGAACCCCTACGCCGTCACCGCCCGCGAACTGCGTGCCCTGCCCGCCCGCGCCCGCGTCGCTCTCACCGGCACCCCCGTGGAGAACAACCTCTCCGAGCTGTGGGCACTGCTCGACTGGACCACCCCCGGGCTCCTCGGCACACTCACCGCCTTCCGTGACCGGCATGCCCGCGCCATCGAGGCGGGCGAGGATCCCGAGGCAGCCGAGCGCCTGTCCCGTCTCGTACGTCCCTTCCTGTTGCGCCGCAAGAAGTCCGACCCCGGCATCGCGCCCGAACTGCCGCCCAAGACCGAGACCGACCACGTCGTCCCGTTGACGGCCGAGCAGACGAGCCTGTACGAGGCACAGGTCCGCGAGACCATGGCGAAGATCGCGGATTCGGAGGGCATCGCCCGGCGCGGTCTGGTACTCAAGCTGCTCACCGCGCTGAAGCAGATCTGCAACCACCCCGCCCAGTATTTGAGAGAGCACAGCCTGCGCCAGTCCACTTCCCTGCGGGGCCGCTCGGGCAAGCTCGACCTGCTCGACGAACTTCTCGACACCATCACCGCCGAAGGCGAATCCGTGCTGGTCTTCACGCAGTACAAACAGATGGCGGCTCTGCTGCAGAAGCATCTGGCCGAGCGCGGCGTCCCCGCTCTCTTCCTGCACGGCGGCACCCCCGTCGCGCGGCGCGAGGAGATGGTGGACCGCTTCCAGCGCGGTGACGTGCCGGTGTTCCTGCTGTCGTTGAAGGCGGCGGGCACCGGACTCAACCTCACCCGCGCCACTCACGTCGTGCACTACGACCGCTGGTGGAACCCGGCCGTCGAGGACCAGGCCACCGACCGCGCCTACCGCATCGGCCAGGACAAACCCGTCCAGGTACACAAGCTCCTCGCGGAGGGAACCGTGGAGGACAAGGTGGCGAAGCTGCTCGAAGCCAAGCGCGCCCTCGCCGACGCCGTGGTCAGCTCCGGCGAGGCAGCCCTGACCGAACTGTCCGACGCCGACCTCGCCGAACTCGTCGCCCTGGGAAGGCAGTCATGAGCCCCGTTGTCCCCGGCCAGCGCCGTGCGCCCGCCCGCGGCAAGCGAGCCTTCGCCGCGACCTGGTGGGGCCAGGCATGGGTGGCCGCCCTGGAGGACTCCACCCTGGACGCAGGACGGCTCTCGCGCGGACGCACCTACGCCCGCAAAGGCATGGTCGGCCCGGTCACCGTCGCTCCGGGAAAGGTCAATGCCGCTGTCCGGGGCAGCCGTCCACGCCCGTACCGCTCCTCGGTCCACCTGCCCGTCCTCACCGACGCTCAGTGGGACACCCTGCTCGACACGATCGCGGCCCGCGCCGGACATCTCGCAGCACTTCTCGACGACGAGATGCCCGCCGAACTCGTGGACGACGCCCGGCACGCAGGCGTCCCACTGCTCCCCCTGCCCACCGAGCTCGATCCGGAGTGCTCCTGCCCCGACTGGGGATACCCCTGCAAGCACGCCGCCGCACTCTGCTACGCCATCGCCGCCACCATCGATGCCGACCCGTTCGTGCTCTTCGCGCTGCGCGGCCGTGGTCGCGAGGAGGTCTTCGCCCAGCTGCGTGCTCGCCGTACGGCAGCCCAGGAGACCACCGCCCCGCCGGCACCGGCGGGGATCCCGGCCGCCGCCGCGTACGCCCACTGGGCCGAAGAGCCGCCCGAACTGCCCGAACTCCCGGAACCCGCTGCCCACACCACAGCACTGCCCGTCGCCCCGCCACCCGGCACCGGCCTGGCCGCCGCGGACCTGGAACGCCTCATGGCCGACGCCACCGCGCGCGCCGCCCGGCTCCTCGAGGGCGACACCGCCGACCTGCACCTGACCCAGCACCAGGACGCCGTCCGCATCGCCGCAAGCAACCCCGGACCCGAGTGGTTCCACCACCTGATCCAGAACACCGGCACCAACCCCACTGTCTTCGCACGCCTCACCCGCGCCTGGCGCCACGGCGGCCCCACGGGCATCACCGTCGCCGAACAGCCCTACGCCCCCGACCCGACGGTGATGAAGGCCGCCCGCACCGCCCTGGACGCGGCCCTCGCCGAGATGACCGACTCCCCCACACACCTCAGAACCTGGCGCAACCGCCTCACCCTCATCCACCACGGCATCCAGTTGCGTCTGGGCCCCGACGCCCGCTGGTACCCCTACCTCCAGGACGACGACGGCGAATGGTGGCCCGTCGCACCAGCCGACAGTGACCCGGTCACCGCGCTCACCGCGGCCTGGTCGCAGAACGGGGAGTAAGGAGGCGATTCCCCGCTGACCAAGAACCACGAGCAGCAGCTGGACACTCTCACGCTGCTCCACATCCGTGGTTGCAGTTCTGGTTGCATTCACCGGCGTACAGCACCGTTCAGAACCCCCGACCGGACCAGCTGCACCGCAGGTCAGGACGTTGCCGTACGCCCCAGAACCCCCGGACGAACATTTGGAAAGCGTGTTGGGGGCAACCCCTCACGAGTTCGAATCTCGTATCCTCCGCCAGTGCCTCACCGGGCACGATGTCGAAGGGCCCCACCGTGAGGTGGGGCCCTTCGACGTTGTCTTCGGACCTCGTTGTCCTGGTTTTTATCCACAGCGGATGCGCGCGGCCCGCTCTCCGATGTCGCACTCGGCCCGGCGACGGCCAGTCCTCAGTCCCATCTCCTCGCGAACTCGGCTCCGGCCTGCAGGTCGGCGATCCGCACGATCGGGTCATCGAGCCCCATGGCCACCAACACATCGGCGGGAAGGACTACGTACTTCCCCTTCCCCTTCTCCTTCGTGACACGGCAGGGGAAGCGGCCCGCCCTCACCAGTCCGCACGCCTTCGCGGCGTCGACCCCGAGGAGATCTGCCACCTTGCGGAGGGGCATTGGCTCGCCCAGCCACTGCGACAGTCGCCTTGCGCTCGGGTTCACTCGGCTTCCTTCTGCAATCCGTCGAGTTCGTCGGACTCGCCCCCGGGCACCTGCCCCGAACCCGAGGCGGTGCAAGGTAGCGCCCAGGCGTTCGCCGCTGATGTGCTCCCCCAGCAAAGAGTCCACCTCACCGACGGCCTGGATGTCCGACTCCTTGCGGATGGGCGAGTAGTCGTCGTCGGCGAGTAGTCGTCGTCAAGGAGGCTTGCGCGGTCGACAAGACTGCGCGGATCCGTCGTGCGCTCGGCCGGATCAGATCGCTCCACCGCCCAGCCGGCGGCATTGGCAGCCCGGATGACCTCATCACGGACCTCGTCGGCTTCAACGGCCGGCGCCGGCCCGTACAACGACCCGACGAGCATGGCTGACCTCACCTCTGCGACATCGACGCAGAGCCTCTCATTCGTTGCTGTCCTGCGCCGTCCACCATCCGTCCGATGGCCTGCTCCACCCCAGGTCAGAACGCCCCCGTCCCGCCCCGAACCTCCAGACGAACATTTACAGGCGAGACGAAGAGCCGGGCCGCAACAGCGGCAGACGTCGCGGCGTTGCCGACGGCCAGGACCCACACGATCAGCTGACCGTCCCGCTGCGCGCGGCGTGTCGCGTCTGCCTCAGAGCCGGGCCTTGGTCGTGCTGCCGCAGTAAGCACAGCCGATCGTTGTCGGTTCCAGGTGGCATGATCCGCGGCATGGATCTCCTCCCCGTGTTCGCCGGTCTCGACCATGTGGACTGGTCAAGACTTCGCCATGCCTACGGCTCCGCAGAGGCCCTCCCCGCGCTGCTTCGGGACCTCGCGTCCCCGGTGGAGGAGACTGCTGCGGAGGCGGAGCAGGAGTTGTGGGACAGCATCGTGCACCAGGGCACGGTCTATACGGCGACAGCGCCCGCGGTGCCGTTCCTGGTGCGGCTCGTCACCGAGGGCGTGCGCCGGAGCGCCCTGGTGGGCATGCTCGGCGTGATCGCCGGGAGCGTCGACGAGCATGATCTGCCGGTGCCCGGCGCGGCCCGCGACGCCGTCGCAGCACAGCTGGGGCTGCTCCTGCCGCTGCTCGCGGACGACGATCCCGAGGTGCGACGGACCACGGCGTGGACGGTGGCCCAGTGCCGGTCGGCGGCCGGCCTCGATGCGCGTGCGGCGCTGCGGGCCCGCTGGGCGGCGGAGAGCGATCCGACGGTGCGCGCGGACGTGCTGACGGCCTGTGTGCTCCTGAATCCCGATGCGGCCGAGGAACTCTGCTCAGCGGTGCTCGCCGGAAACGAGCCTGCGCCGGTTCAGGTTGCGGCTCTGTCGGCCACCGTCGACTGCGGTCTGCCGTGGAACACGGACGCGACCGCTCGCGTCACCGCATTGGTGCCGTTGGAGCGGCACGGATTCGGTGCCCTGTGGGAGCGGGAGCCGCTGCAGGCGCTCACCAGAGCTCTGCACGCGCGCGGCGAGGTCGACAACGCCATCGACGTGGTCGGCTCCGCGCTTGGGCGGGCCACGGCGCTGCGGCTTCAGGGGAGCGAGCATGCGCAGGCCGCCATCACCGAGGCGCGGTGGGCCGCCCAGTCCCTCGCCCTCCGCTCACGGACCGCCCCGGCGCGGCTGCTCCCCGAACTGCTCCCACTGCTCGACAATCCGACCACCGCTGCCGACGTGATCCCGCTGCTGCGAACCTGGTGTCAGCCGGCCCCAGAGGCGGTACCGGCGCTGCTTGCCATCACGCAGGACAACGGTGAGTTGGCCGACGAGGCCCTCGCCGCGCTGGTGTGCCTGGGAGCCCCAGAGGCGTCCGGGCTGCTCGCCCGCCACCTGCCCGAGCGGCCCCGGGCGCTGGGGGCCGCGTACCGCCTCACAACCGGTGAGATCCGGACGCCGAGTCATACCCACACGCCCGGCGAGGACCGGACGCCGCTGCCCTACGATCCCGAACTGCTTGACGCGATACGCGTCCGGCTTGCCGCCGAACCATCCCCCGGGCGCAGATCAGTCTTCGACGGCGGACTGGCCGCGACCAACGAACCGGTTTACCTGAGCGGGCTGCTGGCCGCCTGGGGTGGGCCGGCCAGGGCCGCCTTGCCGGAGCTGCTCGCCGCGCTGCCACGTCATCCGCTCCCGGTCAGCCGTGTCCTGGCCGCCGTGGCCGATCCCCAGACCGACGTCCACGTGATCGAGGCGCTGCGAGCCCAGGCCGGACAGGGACTGTTGGCAACGCGTCAGGCAGCAGCGAGCGCACTCCACTCCCTGACCGGCGACGCCGACGCCCTGATATCGGTACTCTCCGAGCTGCTGGCCAAGCGAGGCAACAGCTTGGACCACGCCGTCACCGCGGCCGCCGCGCTCGGGGAGGTCGCTCGTCCCTTGCTGCCGCTACTGCACGCACTGTTGGCGGAACCGGCGCAGTCGCGCGAGACCGTGCCGGCGATCAGGGCGGCGCTTGGGGCCGCAGCGCTGGTCTGGGAGATGACCGGGGATGAGCAGGCGGTGCTCCCGGTGATCCAGGAGGGCCTCGCCTGGGCCTCCCAAGGATGGGGCCAGGCGACGGTGAAGCGCGCCGCCGAAGTCGCCGGCCTACTCGGTCCCGCAGCCGAGCCGCTCGTCCCCGACCTCCTGACGCTGCTGGACGATCCGGAACTCTCCCCCGCCCTCGTGCTCGCCCTGACCAGCGTTTGTCCCGAGGCCGACATCCTCGGCGGGCTCGCCCGGACCGCCCTGGCCGACAGTGTCCTGGCAGCGGCCCGACCGGGCTTGTACGCGCCCTCCGCCTCGGCCCTGCTGGAAGCCTTCGTCGCGCTCGGCCCGAAAGCCTTCACCGCCGCACAGCTCGACCTGATCCGCGACCTTGCGGACGGCGACCGGCGCATCGTGGGCGCCGGCCTCCAGGACCGGATCATCCTCGACGACGAACGCTTCCGCGCCGAGGCCCGGGAGGTCCTGCGGACACTGACCGCCGGAGTCCCGCTGAGCGGTTCCTAGAAGACCCGCTCGACCTCGAAGCCGGGCACGGTGTCGAAGGGCCCCACCGCAAGGTGGGGCCCTTCGACGTTGTCCTCAGACCTCGTTGCGTCGGCCCCTCACCCCAGCCGGTACCCCCGGATCACCCGGTACTCCACGGCTCCCCCGTCCGCGAACCCGGCCTTCGCCCGCAGCGACACATACCCGCCGGACACGGGCCGTCCGGGCAGGGGCACCGCCCACGCGTCGCGCCCGGTCTTCACCGAGCGCGCCTTCCGCCAGCTGTCCCCGTCGTCGTACGACACCTCCACCGACACCGACCGCACCGCCGAAGCAGCCGCCCCCGGCTGCCGGACCAGCCGCATCGGGACGACCGGCAGTCGGCCCGTGTTGTTCTGGTCGACGACCGGCGCGAAGTCGAACGCTGACAGGCCCAGCGGCGTATGCCCGCTCACCTCGCCCGAGCGGAAGGTCCAGGAGCCGCTGATGCTCGTACCGAGTTCGAAGCCCCCGCCTGTCGCGCTGCGTTCGGCGGAGTACTCCAGGCGGTAGGTCGCCTCGGCCGCCGGGACCGTGCCCGCGGCGTCCGTCCACGGGTAGTCCAGCTCCACGAGTTTCTGGTCGCCGTGGTAGAAGGCGACCCTGCTCGTGTCGTACGCCGAGTAGCCGGTGTGGCCGGCCTGGTCGGCTGCCATCGGGACGTTGAAGGACAGGGTGTTGCCGTCCCGGGCGACGGTCGTCGTGCGACCGAAGCGCGGGCCGGGTACCGCCTTCTGCCACTCCGTGGTGTAGCGCTTGCCGGGCTTGTAGGTCTCGTAGTTCGTCAGGAACTGTGTCTGGAAGGTGCCGTCGGCCGCGTACTGGTTGTAGCGCGTCTCCCACATCGTGTCGGCGGCCTTGTAGTAGACGGTCCGGGGGCGGCCGGGATTGTCGAACCAGATGGCACCCGCGGCCAGCGCGCTGCCGCCCTCCGGGGGAAAGCCGAAGGTGTGCGTGAACGCCCTCGACCCTTGCGAGGTCACCGAGTAGTACTGCTGCTTCACCGTCGCCAGTTCGCTCTGCCGCACCACCCGGCTGAAGTTCGTCGGCAGGTGACCCCGCTCGAACCACACCAGCACGTACTCGTACGGCGAGTCGTCGTACGTGCCCTCCGCGTTCTTCTTGGCCCAGAAGCCGCGTACGTCCGCCACCAGCGTGCCCTCGCCCGGGCCCACGTCGTCCCCCAGCGCGACCGTGAACAACTTGTCGTAGGAGTCCGCGATGGCCCGCATGCCGAAGCCCAGCCCGTTGGTGAGTTCGCGGCGGAAGCCGACCGCCGCCAGGCGCAGGCTCGCGTCCTTGCGCGGGAGGGTCGCCGAGACCGGTGTGCCCTTACGTGCGTCGAGGACGATCTCGCCGTCGCCGGTCACCGTGAGGGTGGGGCGGACCAGCAGGGTCGTACTGCCGTCCGACGGGGTGACGACCGACGCGTTCACCGTGTAGCGGCCTGCCGGGAGGGCCACCGTGCCCGGGCCCGAGGGGTACACGAAGCGGTGGACCGAGCCGTCCAGGCTCGTGATGTCGGTCCAGAAGTCCGTGGCCGGGTTGCCCGCGCGGTCGATGACCTTGACCTTCAGGTTGTGGGTGGGCGTGGCCTTGGTGATGGTCAGGGGTACGCGGACCGAGGTTCCGGTGGTCGTGTCCGTGCCCACCAGCGCGCCCCCGAACACTCCCGTACCGCTCTGTACGCGCGTGTCGGCCGTCACCGTCACCTCGACCGATCCGCCCGCGGGGACGGTCGCCCGCTCCGGGCTGACCGCGAACATGCCCGCCGGGGCGGGCGAGTTGTCCGGTCCGTTCACCCGCGCCGCCAGGTCCAGGTTCACCGGCTCCGTGCCGTCGTTGCGGTACGTCACCGTCCTGACGACCGGTATGTCGTCGTCCGCCGGGGCGGCCTGTGTGCCCAGGGAAAGGGCCGTCGGCGTGGCGAGGACCGACTGGTGGACGGCTCTGGCCACATCCACCCGGCCCGCGCCCTGCGCGTTGACGTTCGCGCCGCCGGTCGCCGTCGCCGATGCCATCAGGGCCGCCTTCAGCTCGGCCGCCCGCCAGTCCGGGTGCTGTCCGGCGAGCAGTGCCGCCGCTCCGGCGACGTGCGGGGTGGCCATGGAGGTGCCGTCGACGGTGGTGTAGCCGGGCTCGACCTCGATGTACTCGCTGCCCGCGTGCACTGCACGGGCGGCGACGATGTCCACGCCGGGTGCGGTGATCTCCGGCTTGATCGCGCCGTCCTCGCGCGGGCCACGGCTGGAGAAGGACGCCATGACGTCCCGCTTGTCGACGGCGCCCACGGAGAGCGCGGCGTCCGCCGTGGACGGGGAGTCGACGGAGCCGTCCGCGCCGCCGTCGTTGCCCGCGGCCACCACGAAGAGGGCGCCGGTCTTCGCCGTCAGCGTGTTCACGGCCTCCTCCAGCACGTCCACGCCCGGGGTGTCGTCACCGGCGAGGCTCATGTTGATCACTCTGGCGCGAGGGGCGGCCCACTCCATTCCGGCCAGGATCGACGACTCGGCGCAGTCGCGGTCGCTGCACACCTTCCCGACGATCAGCTCGGCCCCGGGCGCGACCCCCTTGTACTTCGCACCGACGCCCGCAACGGTCGACGCCACGTGCGTGCCGTGGCCGACGTTGTCGTCGGCGTCGGGCGCGTCGGTGAAGTTCACGGCCTCCGTGACCTGTGCGGCCAGGTCGGGGTGCGTCGCGTCGATCCCGGTGTCGAGGACCGCGACGGTCACGCCGTGCCCGTCGTATCCCGCCTGCCAGGCCGTCGGTGCGCCGATCTGGGGCACACTCTTGTCCAGGGTGACCTGCCGTTTCCCGTCCAGCCAGAGCTTCGCGACACCGCTCGCGGCGCGCAGTCCGGTCGTACGGCTGCCCACGGTCACTCCTTCCCAGAAGGCGCCCGCCGTCTCCTTGCCGACGGCCACCGCGGCGCCGTCGACCGCGGGCAGGGCACGGGTCACCCGGGCTCCGTCCGCGGCGCGCAGGCTGCGGTTGCCGAGCGTCGGGTCGGTGTACGTCACGATCACGGGCAGTTCGGCCGTACTGGCGTCGTCGTACCCGGCCGCGACCAGTCCCGTCACGTCGAACAGCCGCTCGTCCACCTGACCGTCGGCCACCAGGCGCAGTGCGTCGTTCGGTACGACGTACTGGTGGCCGTCACGCTCGAACTGCTGGAAGCCCGTCGCCTCGCGGCCCGGTCCGGGCTCGATGGCCACCCCGGCACCCGACAGGTCCACGCGGTCGCCGGTGACGAGGGTGACGCGATGGGTGGTGGCAGTGGTGGCATCCTGCGGTCCGGTTCCGCGGGTCCAGGCGGGGACGGTTTCCGGTGCGGCGGAGGCCGGCGTGGTCGCCGCAACTCCCTGGACCAGTAAGGCGGTTATCAGTGTGCCGACCAGTTTTCGAGACATGCGGGACATACGACCTCCCCTGTGCCGGTGGTGACTCCGGTTGCGGTCGACTGTCCCCTCGGAGGCGATCTTCCGGATACTCCCAACGGCTCATAACATCGCGCTATGGATCTGGAGGTCCGCCACTTACGCGTCCTGAACGCGATCGCCGACACCGGCTCCATCACGCGTGCCGCAGCGGCGCTCGGCTTCACCCAGCCCGCCCTGACCGCTCAACTCCAGCGCATCGAGCGCATGTTGGGCGGTCCGCTGTTCGTACGGAACGGCGGCGGCTCCCGGCCCACGGCGTTCGGCGCGATGGTGCTGGCGCACGCGCACGGCATCCTCACGGCCCACGAGGACCTCATGCGTGACGTACGGCAGCGGGGCCCCGAGGACTCCGACCTGACCGCCCTGCGGCTCGGCTCGCTCCCCGGCCCCCTCACCGCCGTCCTGGTGACCACCGCGCAACACCTGCTCCCCCGGGCCGAGATCACCCTGCACACCTGCGACACGGAGGAGGAGCAGCTCGAACTGCTCGCCTCCGGGCGGCTCGACTTCGGCCTGGTCGTGGACTACCCGGGGTACCAGCTGGCGTTGCGCCCCGGGCTCAGCGACGCCCTCCTCGCCGAGGAACCCGTCTTCGTGCTGATCTCGGAACGGCACCCGCTCGCCGCCGGCACCGACATCCCTCTCTCGGCCCTCTCCGGTGAGGCCTGGCTCGTCGGCGAGCACAAGGACGTACGGATGCGGGCGCAGTTCCGGGACGCCTGCCGACGCGCCGGGTTCGTCCCGCGCCGGGTGCAGCGGCTGAGCGCGAGCGTGGTGTTCCCGCTGGTCGGGCAGGGGCACGGGGTCGCTCTCGCGCACCCGCTGGTGACCGAGCGCGAGGGTGTCGTCGCACGGCCGCTGGCCGGGGACCCGATGGGGGTACGGCAACGGCTGGTGTGGGCGGCCGGCAGCCCCCTCGCCGAGCACGCGCCGGTGCTGCACGACGCGCTCACGAAGGCGTACTGGGCGGAGGTGCGGCGGGCGGGGGTCTACCGGGAGTGGCTGGACGGGAGGGGTCTGCTGCCACCGGCCCGCTGACCTCCGGCACGGTGTCGAGGTGCGTGCCGTGTCCCGCACACGGTGCGCGCACGCCCAGGCCCGCGAGCTCCTCAGCGGCCTCGCGGACGCCGGTGCCCATGTGCGCACCTGCAACGCGCCATCGCAGAACCTGCTGGTCCTCGACCGCGGCATCGCCTTCGCGTTCACCGCCGGCCATTCCGACGTGACCGTGCTCTACGAGGCCGCGGCGGTGGGTGTCCTGGGCGGGCGGGCTGCACGCCTACGCCTGGGCGTCCGCCATGGGCTGGTCCGCCCAGCTGCTCAGCCCCGGCGCCCGGAGCCGTTTCCAGGCCGGCGGCGCCGCCGCACTCACCCCGTCGACCGGCAGTCGTCCCACAGCGCCGCGAGGCTCGCCGGGATCCGGGTGATGGCGGCGCAGCCCTGCGGGGAGGCCGGGAAGCCGTCACTGGCCACGTAGGTCCAGCCCGTGCCGGGGCGGTCGACGAAGTACTTCATCGCCGCTCCGTCGTCCTGGAGCGCCACCTGTTCTGCCGCCGTGCTGCCGGGAGTCGGCTGGAAGCGGGTCGCGGCGTAGAAGGTTCCGTCGCAACTGCCGTAGTAGAACGTGCCCTTGACCGGGGCGATGTGGGTGAGGCGGGGCTGGGCCTGGTCGCCGTAGGCCCTTGTGACGCTCGCCTTGACGGTGGCCGGCACCGTCAGTGACCTGCAACCGCCGCTCTTGGGCGGCGAGCCCGCGGTGGTGTGCCCGGCCGAGGCGCTCACCGCGGGCGAGGGCGCCGCGATCGGAGGGGTGCTGTGGGCGGTGGCCGTGCAGCCCGTCAGCAGGGCCAGCGCCGCGGCGGCCAGGCCCACGGTGGCGGCGCGGGACAGGGAACGGTTCCGGTGTGCCATTTCCCACCATTCTCTCTGGTACGTCCAGACAGGCCGGAGATGACGTAACTCGGATACGTTCTCCCGGTCTTGCACATCAGGACGCCGCACCAGCCACCGCGGTTTCACCATCGACGGCTCAGAGCAGGTCCGCCCAACTGCTCCAGCCGCTGGTGGCCTTGGAGACCCGGCCCTTGAAGCCGCCCGTGCCGGTGCCGGCGTAGAAGTACAGGGCGCCGGCGGAGTTCGTGACCATGAGGTCGGCCTTGCCGTCGCCGTTGGCGTCGCCGGGCGAGAACAGCTTCTTGTACTGCTGCCAGCCGGTGCCGACCTTCACGCGGCCGCCGAACGGCTTGGACGCCGAGCCGGTGCCCGCGTACCGCCACAGGGTGCCGGAGGTGTCGCGGGCCAGCAGGTCGGGGCGGCCGTCGCCGGTGAGGTCACCCGGCCCGACCAGGGCGTTGTACTGCTGCCAGCCGGTGCCGATCTGGACCCGCCCGGCCACCGACATACCGCTGCCGGTGCCCGCGTAGAGGTAGAGCGTGCCGGTGCCGGTGACGGCCAGCAGGTCGCCCTTGCCGTCGCCGGTGATGTCGCCGGGGCCGACGATGCGGTTGTACGTCGTGGAGCCGGCGGCGATCAGCGGGTCGGAGAGGGCGTAGAACGCCGGGTTGGTCAGCTTGCCGCTGCTGACGGAGTGGACGACCAGGTCCGCGAGGCCGCCGTCGCGCAGCGAGGTGGCGTAGGCGAGGCGGGTGGTGGAGGAGGGCCAGGCGCCGCCGACGAGGAGCTTGTTGGTCAGGGTGCCGGTGCCGGTGACCTCGTAGCTGTAGACGCTGCCGGCCGAGGTGCGGGCCATGATGCCGTACTTGCCGAAGTGCGGGTTGTTGCCCGCGCCCGCGAACTGGGTGGCCTTGCCCCAGCCCTTGCTGCGGGCCTGACGGGTGCCGAAGGTGCCGTTGCCGTTGCCCGGGTAGAGCCAGAGGTTGCCGGAGAAGTCCCTGGCCAGCAGGTCGGTCTTGCCGTTGCCGTCCCAGTCGCCGCCGCCGATGATCTGGTTGTACGAGCCCCACTCGGTCCGGGAGTCCTTGGCCTTGGCGTTGAAGGTGCCGCCCTTCTTGCCGGTGTAGCGGTAGAGGGTCCCGGAGAAGGTGCGGGCCAGCAGGTCGCCGATGCCGTCGCCGTTGAGGTCGCCGGCGCCGATCAGCTCGTCGTACTGCTGCCAGCCGGTGCCGATCTTGACGCGGCTGCCGAAGGAGCCGTCGCCCTTGCCCGGGTAGTAGTAGAGGGTGCCGGTCGGGGTGCGGGCCAGCAGGTCGGGCTTGCCGTCGGCGTTCATGTCGCCCGGGGCGGCGATCTTGTTGTACGCCTGCCAGCCGGTGGCGGCCGTACGGCGCGAACCCAGCCCGCCGGGCACGCGCGCGTATATGCCGGGGTGGAAGGAGAGCACCCCGCTGGAACTGAGGGTCAGCACGTCCTGGACGCCGTCGCCGTCGAGGTCGCCCGGGGTGAGGACGTCCTTGACCTTGGCGACGTCCGCGTCCAGCGCCATCGTCTCGGAGGAGCCGAGGTTGACGTACAACTGGCCCGCGACATTGCGGTATACCAGGTCGGAGGTGCCGTCGCCGTCGAAGTCGGCGCGGGCCGGCGCGGTCGCGTCCGCGTCGCCGGGCAGCACGGTGAGGGCGCCCGCGACGAGCACCGCGGCCGTACCGGCCAGCGCGGACACCTTCACGGCGAGCGGGCGCCGGTGTCTGTGGCCGCCCTCGGTCCGCCGGGATCGGGTGGTGAACACGGTCTCTCCCGGGATCAGAGGGTGGGGGATACGTCGGTGGCGGGCACGTCGGCCACGGACTCGGTGGGCGACGGCGAGGTGGAGTCCGTCGGCGTGGCCGGGTCGGTGGGGGTGATCGTGTCCGTCGGGGACGGCGAGTCCCCTGCGTCCGCGGACGGGCTCGCCGACTCCTCGGCGCTCTCACCGGGCGATGCCGACGACGCCTCGGTCTCGGCGCCCACCCGCTGCACGCCCGGCACTCCGTCGGTCACCCGGAAGGTCGCGGCCGTGCTCGTCGTGCCGTTCTTCGTCACGACCGTGGAGATGGTCCGCAGCGTGGCCTCGATGCCGTCCGCGGAGATGTCGAAGAGCAGGTAGCCGCGCCGGGCGTCGATCATCTTCCAGTGCGGGTTGTCCGGCAGCTTGGGCGCCCACTCGGCGGCGAAGGCCTCCAGGTCCTCGTCGCCGTTGCTGGATATGGAGGTGCCGACGAACTCCGCGCCGACGACCGCCGAGTCCGGGTCGGCGAAGTCCAGCTTGAGGTCGCTGACGATGGTGCGGTGCCGGTCCCCGGTGAGCACCACCGGGTTGCGCAGGTCCTGGAAGTCGGCCAGCAGGGCGTTGCGTTCGGCCTGGTAGCCGTCCCAGGCGTCGTACTCCCACAGCTTGCCCACACCGGCCAGCAGGTCGGTCTCGGCCATCATCACCGGGGAGGCGATGAGGTTCCACTTCCGGCCCGCGGTGCTCATGCTGTTCAGCAGCCAATTGCGCTGGGCGGTGCCCACGATGACCCGGCCGGCCTCCTTGGCGACCTCCTGCGTGGTCGCCTGGTCGTCCCGGTACTGGCGGGTGTCCAGGACGTGCAGCCGGGCCAGGGTGCCGAAGTCGAGCGAGCGGTACATCTGGACGTCCGGGCCGCTGGGCTTCTGCTTGAGGCGGATCGGCATGTGCTCGTAGTAGGCCTGGAAGGCGGCCGCCCGTCGCTCCAGGAACTTGGCCGGGGGCCAGGCCACCGGGTCGTTCGCCTTGTCGCCCGCCCAGTCCTGCTCCACCTCGTGGTCGTCGAAGACGACGACGAACGGGGTGGAGGCGCGCATCGCCTGGAGGTCCGGGTCGGTGTTGTACTGCTCGTGCCGGGCCCGGTACTGGGCGAGCGTCACCGGCGCGCTCGAACCCTCGTGACGGCGCACGCGGTAGGAGTACGCGGAGCTCTCGTAGATGTAGTCGCCGACGAACAGCACCAGGTCGGGGTCCTGGGCCCGCATGTCCTGGTACACGGTGAAGTAGCCGTGCGCCCAGTTCTGGCAGGAGGCCAGGGCGATGCGCACGTTCTGCGGGTTGCTGCCGGCGGCCGGCGCGGTGCGGGTGCGGCCGGTGCGGGAGGTGCGGCCCAGCGCCTTGAACCGGTACCAGTAGTCGGTGGCCGCGCTCAGGCCTGTCACGTCCACGTGGACGCTGTAGCCGAGCGTGCTGGTCGCGTTGACCGTGCCGCTCTTGAGGATCTTGGTGAAGCCGCTGTCGGCGGCGAGCTCCCAGCTCACCGCGACGGTGGGCGGCAGGATGCCGGAGCTGCCCGGGTTCGCGGGCACCACCCGGGTCCAGATCACGACCGCGGTGGGCAGCGGGTCCCCGGAGGCCACGCCCAGTTTGAAGACCGAGCCGCTCACCGACGTACCGGCACCGGCCGTCGTGGTCGAACCGCCCACCGAGGCGGCGGCGCCGCCCGCCGCCAGCTGGGTCGCGGCCGCGACTCCGGCGGCCCCCAGTGTGACGGCTCCCGCCCCCAGGAACCGCCTGCGCCGTATGGACTTGGCGTCGGTTCTGTTGTCGTTGCTGTTGTCGCTCCCGCGCACGCGGCCGACCCTTCCCCCCCAGGCGGTGCTCCGCAGCGCCGTTGAACGATGAATGTGATCGGCGTGGATTCTATGCAATACCCTCACAGGTACGGGACCGAGTCCGTCAATTCGTTCGAGCAACCGGCAGGAGCCATGCGCCGACCACTGATCTCCGTCGTCACGGTCCTGCTGCTCGCCGGGGCGGCGGGGTGTTCCTCCTCGTCCTCCGACGCCGAGGACGCTTCGGGCGCCGGTTCCGGTTCTGGCTCGTCGAGCGCGGTGGACAAGGCGGACGAGAGCGGGTCGCAGGCCGACGAGAGCCAGGGCGGAGGCTCCGGTTCCGGTGGCTCTGGGTCCGGTGGGACATCGGGCGGCGGCACCGGCGGGACCCTCGGAAAGAACAGCGGCGACGGCGGTACCTCCTCCCCCTCCGGGACCGGTGGGGTGCTCCTCGGCGCCGACTCGCTTCCCTCGCCGGCCGCCGATCACTGCCGTACGAAGAACCTGAAGGCCACCGCGGTCAGCACCGGCAAGGGCCGCGCCTCCGTCGTGATCACCAACAAGGGGTCCGGCTCCTGTTCGGTGAGCGGCTTTCCCTCCCTGCTCTTCATCGGTGGATCGGGGCCGGTCGAACTGCCCGTGGACTGGGACGGGTCGGCCGCCGACGCGGACAAGTTCAGCCTCGCGTCCGGTGGTTCCGCTTCCGCGACGCTCACCTTCACCTCTCTCGACGAGTGCGACGAGATCACCGGGGTCAACGTCGTTCCGCCCGGCGAGGCCCGGCCGCTGACGCCCGCCTTCACCTCCGGCGGGAAGAAGCAGGCGGTGCGCATCTGCGACACCGGGGTGCGGGTGACGGCGTTCGCGCCCTCGCATTGACTACGGCGGACACGACCAAGGAGCCGTACCAGCGGCCGAGGCTGTGAACCGGCATCAGTGCACCGACAGCCCCCCGTCCACGAAGATCGACTGCCCCGTGACATACGCCGACGCCCCGCTCGCCAGGAAGACCGCCGCTCCCGCGAAGTCCTCCGCAATGCCGTTGCGGCCGGTCATCGTGCGGGCGGCCAGGGACGCGACCTGCTCCGGGTCGTCGGCGAGGCGGGCGTTGAGCGGGGTCAGCACGAAGCCCGGCACGAGGGTGTTGCAGGTGACGCCGTACGGGGACCAGGCCTCGGCCTGCGAGCGGGCCAGCGACTCCAGGCCGCCCTTGGAGACGCCGTACGCGCCGCTCTGGACGAAGGCGCGGTGGGCCTGCTGGGAGCTGATGTGGATGATCCTGCCGAAGCCGCGCCCGGCCATGCCGGGGCCGAAGCGCCGGCCGAGGAGGTAGGGGGCCTCCAGGTTGACGGCCATGGTGGTGTCCCACACCTCGTCGGTCAGCTCGCTCATCGGCGGACGCAGGTTGATCCCCGCGGAGTTGACCACGATGTCCGGCTCGCCGAACACGGAGACCACGTCCTCGGCCGCCGTACGCACGCTCTCCCTCGTGCCCAAGTCGCCGCTCACCCAGGCCGCCTGGCATCCGTCGGCCCGCAACTCGTCGACCACGGCCGTCAGTTCCGACTCCCCGCGGGCCACGACCACCACCCTCGCCCCGGCCCGCGCCAACGCCCCCGCGATCGCCCTGCCGATGCCCGAACTCCCGCCGGTCACCAGGGCCACGCGGCCGTCCAGCGAGAACAGTTGCGAGAGATACGCCTGCGAAGTCATGCCAGGACCTTAAGTCGGTACCCGAGGTCCATGACCAACATCCTCGTCGGCAGCTGCTCCTGGACCGATCCCGCGCTCGTCCGCAGTGGCTGGTACCCGCGCGGTCGGCGGGACGCCGAGGGGCGGTTGCGGTACTACGCCGAGCGGTTCCCCGTGGTGGAGGTGGACGGCACCTTCTACGCGCTGCCCAGCGAGCGCAACAGCCTGCTGTGGGTGGAGCGGACGCCACCGGGGTTCACCTTCGACGTGAAGGCGTACGCCTCGCTCACCGGCCATCCGGTGAACCAGCCTGCCGCTCCGGACGAGGTGTGGGCCCGGTTCGCCGCCGGGATCGGGCCGTTGCGGGCGGCGGGGCGGCTCGGCGGGGTGCTGTTCCAGTTCCCGCCGTGGTTCCGGCCGGGGGTGCGGGCGGAGAGGTTCCTGGAGGAGACCGCGGAGCGGACCGCCGGGTGGCCCGTCCATGTGGAGTTCCGGCATCCGGACTGGTGGGAGGAGCGGCAGCGCGACCTCACCTGCGCGCTGCTGGGCAAGTACGGCTTCGCCGCCGTCGGTGTCGACATGGTCCAGGGGCTGCCCGCCACCCTGCCGCCGCTCACCCCCGTCACCACGCCACGGCAATCCGTCGTGCGGTTCCACGGGCGCAGCACCTCCTGGGGCCGCGGCAGCAAGGAGGAGCGTTTCAGGTACGACTACCGGCGCGCCGAACTCGCCGAGTGGGTACCGCGGTTGCGCGAACTGGCCGAGCGGGTCGACCGGCTCCACGTCCTGTTCAACAACTGCTGCGGAGCGGCCGCCGTCCAGGCCGCCGAGACCATGGCCGACCTGCTCAGCCCACGATCCGCACCGTCTTCGTCACGCTGATCTGGTCGACGTCCGAGACCCTGATCGTCGCCTTCATCCGCCAGTCTCCGGCGAGGGGAAGGGTGAGGTCGTTGGTGCCCCAGTAGCCGCCCTTGTCCTTCACCTCGGCGTCGATCGGGCCGATCTCCTTGGCCGGGAGGGTGAAGGACAGCCTCAGTTCGGGGATCGTGGCGAGGCCTCCGTCAGCGGCGAAGACGATGGCCTGGACCGAGTTCAGGCCGGTGCGGCCCGGGTCGAGGGTGATCTGCACCTTGCCCGAGGCACCGCCCACGGCGAAGGGGACGTTGGTCACGGACGCGGCCGGCAGTCCGCCCGAGGCCGGAGCCGACTCGGCCGCCTCCGCCTGCGCCCGCCCCGGCAGCGTCCCGCTCAGCACGGTGCTCAGCACCAGCACCACGACCCCGACCGCCACTTCGGCGAGGACGGACCGGCGCAGGCCGTTCCGGTACGCCGGCGAGCGGACCCCGGGGGCGGCGGGCTCCGGCTCCGACGCGGCCGGCGGTCCCCCCACCGGCTCCGGCACCCGCTCCCGTACGACCGTCTCCGACTCCACCTCCGAGTGGACCGCCGCCAGCCGTCCCGTCCACCTCCGCGAAAGGCGCGCCGCCGTCAGCAGCAGCGCGACCGCGATCAGCTTGAAGACGAGGAGATGGCCGTAGGTCGTGCCGGTGATGGCGTCCCAGGAGCCGAGGCCGCGCCAGGACTGGTAGACGCCGGTGGCGACGAGGACGGTCACGGAGGCGAAGGCCAGCCGCGAGAAACGGGAGACGACGGTGGCCGGGATGTCCGACGCGGGCCGGTACAGCGTGCTGAGCAGGGCCGCGAGGCCGCCCAGCCAGACCGCCATGGCCAGCACGTGCAGCACCGCGGACGTCATCGCCACCGGCACCTGGATCCCGGCGGACGCGTGCTCGGCGGCGGCCCAGGTCAGCGCGAGACCCACGGCCAGCACACCGCCCGCCGCCTGCCACGCACGGGACAGCGCCGACTCCCCGAGCCGCAGCAGTCGTACGACGAAGAAGTACGCCACGAGCAGCAGCGCGACGCGGACCAGGAGCGCCTCGCCGGGGCGGGTGGTCAGGGTGCGCTGGAAGCCCTGTGCCGAGAAGGCGTCACCGGGGCCCGTCCCCGCCTCGTACGGTGCCCGCAGCACCAGCAGGAACAGCGACGAGCCGAGCAGGGTGCCCCAGCCCGCCCACAGCAGCCGGCGCAGCCGGGCCGGCTCCGGGGGGCGGCAGACCGTGAGGAAGACGGCGGTGCCGATGAGCAGGGCCGCGGCGAGGTAGGCCAGATAGCGGCCCATGTTGTAGAGGCTCTCGGTGGCCGGGTCCTCGGTCGGGCCGGTGTCCAGGGCCACCGGGGCCGGGGACGGCTTGCCGACCGAGAAGGTGAACGCGCCGGAGACCGGGTGGCTGTCGGCGGAGACCACGCGCCAGGCCACCGTGTAGGTGCCCTGGGAGAGCTTCGCGGGCAGGGAGACCCGGGCCGTGTCCGAGCCGCCCGGCCCGTGTCCGGCGTCGCTGACCTTCAGGCGCTTGCCGTCGGGGTCCAGGACCCGGAAGGAGTCGTCGAGCAGGCCGACGGACTCGGTGAAGGTCAGGGTGATGTCACGGGGGGCGGACTTGAGGACGGTTCCGTCCTCGGGGTCGGTGGCCCGGAGGGCGGCATGGGCCGACGCCGCTCCCGCGCCGCCGAAGAGGAGCAGGACCAGCACGGTGCCCAGCAGCACCAGCCCTTGAAGTCCTCGCCTTCGCCGGCCTGTGCCGCTGCCTGCACGCTCACACCTCACGTCACTACTCCGTACCTGGGCTCAAGGGCTCCCCGATACGTACGGACGCGAACCCGGGAACACTCACCAGGTCGGCCGCGCGGACACCCCGCCGTCCACCACCAGGTCGTGCCCGGTGATCCAGGACGCGAGCGGCGAGGCCAGGAACACACACGCGTCGGCCACGTCCTCCGGCCGCCCGAGACGTGCCAGGGGCGCCGTCCGCGTCCACCGCTCCACCCCCTCCGGCCAGTCCCGCGCGAGCCCCTCCCGGTCGATCAGGCCCGGCGAGACCGTGTTGACGCGGATGCCGTGCGGGCCGTACTCCAGGGCGGCCGCCCGTGCGTGCATGACGACGGCGGCCTTGGAGGCGGAGTAGTGGGCGTGTTCGGGCGCGGGGTGACTCGCCTCGATGGACGCGATGTGCGTCACGGACCCGCCCGGCCCCATGACCTCGGCCGCCGCCTGCGTGCACGCGAAGACGCTGCTGAGGTTGGTGTCCACGACCTCCTGCCACTCCGCCGCCGTCATCCCGGGCAGCGGCCGCGTGGGCTGCACCCCCGCGTTGTTGACCAGCGCGGTCAAGCGCCCGGGGGAAAGCCCGCCACCCCACTCGGCGGCCGCACGGACCAGCCGGTGACACCCCTCCTCGTCCCGCAGATCCGCTTCCAGTACGACGGCCCGGGCGCCCATGTCCTCGATCCGGGAGGCAACTTCACGGGCCGCCGCCACGGCCGTACGGCAATGGACCGCGACCGAGGCGCCCTGCTCGGCGAACCGCAGCGCGATCCCGCGTCCGATGCCGCCGCTCGCGCCCGTGACCAGGGCGACCTGTCCTTCCAGGAGTCTCATGGACGGCACAGTGCCGCGATCCGGGCGGCCTCGGACGGGTAACGCGCCGTCAGTTCCGCCGCGTTGCCGTGCTCGTAGTCCTCGTAGGTGAAGCCGGGCGCCATGGTGCAGCCGAAGAAACTCCACGCGCCCCGGGTCCTGGCGCCCATCCAGGTGCCCGCGGGCACGGTCAGCTGGGGGTGCTGACCGGCGCGGATGTCCGGCCCGAGGACGGCGGCCGTGGCGGTGCCGTCCGGGGCGAGGAGCAGGAGGTCCAGCGGGTCGCCGAGGTAGTGGTGCCAGATCTCGTCGCTGGGCAGGCGGTGCAGGGCGGAGTAGTCGTCCGCGGTCAGCAGTACGACGATGGCGGAGCCCGCGGGGCGGCCGTCCGGGCGCTCGGATCCCGCCCAGGTACGGCGGAACAGGCCGCCCTCGCGGGGGATCGGCTCCAGTGCGTAGTGCGCGATGAGCTCATCCGGGGTCACCCGGGGAAGGCTACCTCCCTGGTGAGGAAGGCCAGTTGGGCGTGCTTCTCGGGCAGGTGGACGTCCGGGATGTCGATCTCCGGCAGGACGACCCGGGGCCCGGCCACGAAGCCCTGCTTCAGGAAGCGGTCGATGGCCTTCTCGTTGCGCACGTCGGGGTCGACCACCACCCGCCGCCGGTCCAGGCCCACCAGGACGTACTCGGCCACGGCGGACAGCAACGCCGACGACCAGCCGTGACGCGTGCCGTCCGGGCCGGGGGGCGGCAGCAGCAGATGGATGCCGATGTCACCGGGCTCGACGGGGTAGCACTCGCTGACCCGGTCGGCCTCCGGCTCGTAGGTCTGCAGGAGCCCGGCCGGTTCGCCGTCCTTCTCGAGGAGGTAGGCGTGGTGGGTGTCGAGGGTGTCCAAGTGGGCGTAGATCTCCTCCACTTGGTCCTGGGTGAGGCCGTTCATGCCCCAGAACACGGCCCGTTCCTCACGCACCCAGGCGTGCACGGTGGCGGCGTCGGCGTGCGGGTCGAGAGGCAGGACGCGTACGGTGCCGAAGCCGTCGACGGTCCGGGTGTGTACCGCGTCTCGGGTGGGGGTGTCGGACATCGGCTTCCTCAGTCTTCCTTGGTCAGTTGCTGCCAGTCGGTGACGACCGGGACGAGATCTCCCTTGAGCCACAAGGGGAGTTGGTCACGGTGATGAGGTGACCCCGGGACTCCGGAGGCGCCCAGCGGGACCGCCCAGAGGCTGTCCTCGCGGCGGGCCAGGTCCCAGACGTAACGGGCGGCCGGGCCGCGGGCGGCGAGATCGGTGAGCCCGGGCACCGCGGAGGTGCACAGGACGCAGTCGTGGTCGCCGGAGAGGCCGGGGGCCGTCGGTTCGTCCGCCGGGAGGGCGCTCCAGGGGGCGAGGCGGTGGGTGTCGCCCCAGGTGCCTTGCGGCGGCTGCGCGGCCACATCTTCCACGGCCCCGCGCACAGCCTCGGACCGGTCGATGCCGTACAACTCCTCGGCGCGCAGGAGGTGTTCGAGTGCGAAGGCGATACGGGGGACAAGGCCGAGCCAGGGGAGGAGGACCTCGGGGTAGGCGGGCGGGGCGGTGAGCGCCGCGAAGGCGGGGTGGGCGGCGAGCCGTCGTACGACCGCGCTGCGGACGGCGGCGTAGAGGGCGGCCTCCCGGTTGCCCGCGTCCATCCGGCGATCCCATCGAAGGATCGTCTCCCTCAAGGCCGCGGCCTCGGGGCTCGGGTCGTCCAGGGCCGCGAGGTGGTCCAACAGGGGCTGTGCCGAGGCGAGATGGGTGTCCGTGTGGATCAGCGGCATGTCGGCGGACGACCAGCGCTCCTTCTGCGCCAGCAGCGCGGTGATGCGGTCAGCGCGGTGGGGTGCGGCGAACTCGACGCCGAGCGGGGTGGCGGGGCCGCGCTGGTTGGCCATCACGGCGATGCCGTCGGTGAGACCGGCGCGGGGGGTGTCGTGCCAGTCCTGCCACTCGTGCCCGGACTCCCAGGCGGGGACGGGGCGGAGCCGGTTGGCCTCCGCACGCACGGGGACCCGGCCGGCGACCCGGTGCAGCAGTCCGCCCTCGGTGTCCGCGGCCTGCACGACGTTCACCGGCTCGGCCCACAGATCGAAGGCCCGGTCCACGTCGGCGATGCGGCGGGCCCGGAGAAGGGGGAGCAGGGCGCTGAAGCCGAGGTCCTCGGTGACTCGGGGCGGGTAGCGGAGGGAGAGGGCTACGGGGGTGGGGGCTGGGTCGGGGGTGACGTGGGCGAGGGGGGTGCGGGGGCCAGGGTCGGGGGTGACGTGGGCGAGGGGGGTGCGGGAGGCGTGGTCGTGGGGGACATGGGCGAGGGAGGTGCGGGAGGCGTGGTCGTGGGGGACATGGGCGAGGGAGGTGCGGGAGGCGTGGTCGTGGGGGACATGGGCGAGGGGGGTGCGGGAGGCGTGGTCGGGAGCGTCCGGTGTCGCCGGGGAGCCGTGACCGGCGGGGGTGTGCGGGGCGCCGTCGGGAGCCTGCGGGGCCTGGGAGCCGCCGCCACCCAGGCCGTCCGCGACGCCGTCAAAAGCACCGACGGCCTGGGAACCGTCGCCACCGAGGCCATGCGGGACACCGCCCGGAGCCTCCGGGGCCGGGGAAGCGTAGCCACCAAGGCCCTGCGGAGCGGTGGTGTCCGGGGCCCGCCCGCGCCGGCCGCCGGAGGTGCCCGTGCCCGGTTCCGCCGTGACCGCCGATGTCTCCTCGTCCAGGACTCCCCCGTCCAGCCCTTCCGGTCCCCCGGCGATCACCGGTCCCCGTGCCGTCTCGATCACCTCGATCTCGGCGGGGGGCTCGCCCGCCACCTCGATGGTCTCCGTGTGGCGGCTTGCCCGGTGCCAGGTGCCGTCGGGGCCGAGGGCCTCCACCCCGGCGCCCGTGCGCCGCAGCCGCTCCCTGTAGAGGTCCTGGTAGTCGGCCATGGCGTTGGTGATGGACCAGGCGACCGTGCCGGTGTGGCCGAAGTGGGCGATGCCGGGGACGCCGGGCACGGCGAGGCCGACGACGTCGAACTCGGGGCAGGACAGGCGGATCTGCTGGTAGACGCCGGGGTCCTCGATGAAGCGGTGCGGGTCGCCCGCGAGGACGGCGTGACCGGTGGTGGTGCGGGCACCGGCGACCAGCCAGCCGTTGCTGCCGGAGGTGCCCGGGCCGTCGGTGGCGAAGAGACCGACCGCGTCCGGCCCGAGGTGCCGTATCGCCTCGTCCCGCCAGAGCTTGGCCGGGAAGCCGGCGAACAGGATGTGGGTGGCGAGCCAGATGCCGAGCGGGGTCCAGGGCTCCCAGCGCCCGGGGGCGAGACCGACGCGGGCGAACTCGTGGGCCGCGGTGGACGGCAGCTCCTCGTTCACGCCGTCGACGTACGCCCGTACCCAGTCCGCCGTCTCCGGGTCCCGTCTCTCCAGCGCCCCGAAACAGCGTCTCGCCGTGTCCGCCAGGCGGGCCTGTCTCGCGAGGGTGTCCCAGGACAGCGCCCCGGCGCCGAGGAAGGCGGCCGAGGTGCCCTGCGCGCGATGCCGTTCGACCTCCAGCTGCCAGGCACGGTCGCGGGCGGTGACCCGGCCCTGGGCGCGGGCGAGTTCACGCGCGCTGCCCGCGCGGAGATGGGGTATCCCCCAGGCGTCGCGGTAGATCTCGATACTCACCCTCGGACCCGCTTCCCTTTAAGTTAGGCTTACCTAAGTTTGCTTGGTGCGGGAATCGTACGCGAAGGGTGCAGAGACCATGGGCCAGGGGCACGGCTGGGAGGGAGCGGTCCTCCGACTGCTGCGCGCGAAGGACTTCGAGTTCACCGTGACCGGCGCCGAGGACGTCACCGGCGAGTACCGGCGGGTGCACCTCACCGACGGCGGCATGCTGGCGACCACCGGCGTCCACCCGACGATGTGGGTACGCCTGTGGTTCCCCGCCGCGGGCAAACCGCACCAGCGCGCGTACACCCTGGTCGACCCGGACCCCGGGGCCGGCACCTTCACCCTGGAGTTCGCCCTGCACGACGGCGTCGCCAGCGACTGGGCGCGGACGGCGAAGCCCGGCGACACCATCGAGGCCACGGTCCACGGCACCGGCTTCGACCACCCCGACCCCGAGCCCACCCACGTCTTCGCCGTCGGCGACCCCGCCTCCCTGCCCGCCCTCAACTCCCTCCTCGGCGCCCTGGACACCTCCCCCGCGACCGTCTGGTT
Source organism: Streptomyces sp. NPDC048420 (assembly GCF_040651535.1). NCBI lineage: Bacteria > Bacillati > Actinomycetota > Actinomycetes > Kitasatosporales > Streptomycetaceae > Streptomyces > Streptomyces sp. NPDC048420. Next base: position 428,033 of record NZ_JBEZKG010000002.1, on the reverse strand, counting down.
CGAGGGCGGCGAGGACGACCTCCCCTTCCGCACCGACCCGTCCCGCCACGAGGTCCGCCGGGTCCTCCGCCTCGACTCTGGCGCCCATCTGGTCGCCCAGGTGAAGGCGGACCTGCCCGGCCTGCTGAAGACCCACCCGGACGCGTACGTCTGGATCGCCTGCGACACGGCGACGACCAGGGCCCTGTCGTCGTACGTCCGCAAGGAGCTGGGCGTCCCCAAGCAGCGGGTGCACGCGCTCGGCTACTGGCGGGACCAGCCCGTCGGCTCCCGGTAGAGGCGCGCCGCCGGCGGGGGCATGATCGGGGTCATGGACGTCACCCTTCACCTCGCCCAGGACCCCGAGGCCGACGAACTCCTCGGCCGCTCCCCGCTCGCCGCGCTGGTCGGGATGCTGCTGGACCAGCAGGTTCCGATGGAGTGGGCGTTCAAGGGCCCCCGCACCATCGCGGACCGCCTCGGCGCGGGCGACCTCGACGCGCACGAGATCGCCGCGCAGGACCCGGAGGCCTTCGCCGCGCTGCTCTCCGAGAAGCCGGCCGTGCATCGCTATCCGGGTTCCATGGCCAAGCGGATCCAGCAGCTGTGCCAGTACCTCGTCGAGCACTACGACGGGCGGGCCGAGCTGGTGTGGAAGGGGGTCGCGGACGGGCGTGAGCTGTTGCGCCGGTTGCAGGAGCTGCCCGGCTTCGGTCAGCAGAAGGCGCAGATCTTTCTGGCGCTGCTGGGGAAGCAGTTGGGGGTGACGCCGTCGGGGTGGCGGGAGGCCGCCGGGGCGTACGGGGAGGCGGGATCGTTCCGGTCCGTCGCGGACATCACCGGGCCTGAGTCGCTGGGCAAGGTACGGGCTCACAAGCAGGAGATGAAGGCCGCGGCGAAGGCGGCCAAGAAGAAGTAGTTCGCCGCACCCCTCTCGGCGCTGGTGTGAACGGGTGATTTTCAGGGCCGTTGTGATGATGCGGGCGCGTCGGGTGGCAGATGACCTGGGTGAGCCCCGCACGACGCCTTCCGCCCAGCCGCACCTGGCTGCGCACGCTCGTGCTGTTGCTCGCCCTGCTCGTGCCGGTCGCCCCCGTGCACGCGGCCGAGGCGCATGTCGTGGCCGCCGGGGAGATCATCGAGTACGACCTCCTCGACACCGCCCTGCGGCCGCCGGCCCGTGTCGTCCACCAGCCGGCCGTATCCCTGCGACCCGCCCCCCGGCAGGAGACGTGTCCCCGGGCCCATCGCCCCCCGAGGCCCTCGCGGCCGCCGTACGCCCCGCCCGCCCCGCGTTCCGTGGTCCTGCGCTGCTGACAGAGCCCGTTCCCCCAGGCCCGCTCAGTACTCACGACTCACGACTCACGCGAGGACATCGTCATGCCCACTGACCCGTACGCGATCCTGCGCGCACTGTTGCGCGCGGAGGCAGTCCGCAGTGCACCGAAACCGCCGGCGGCCGAGCGGAAGAGGCCGCCGGAGAGGGAGCAGAAACGCGGCTGATCCACCGGAGGGGGTGGTCCCTGCGGGGTTGCCGCCTCCTCCGTGCCGTACCGAGGAGCGAGCGGGTGATCTCGCGCCCGACCTGGGTCCTCCTTCGGCTTCCGGGCCCTTGGCACCCCGCGAGCTCAACTTCTCGTAGGCCGATTCCCCGTCCACAGCCTGTGCGTAACGCCCGTGGAGGGAGGAGGCCCTGACCGCCACTTCGAGGACGAGGTCGTAGAGGTGCCGGTTGGGCATCGGCAGCGGGGCCTCCTGCGGCAGGGCGGCGGAGGTGGGTTTTGCCTCCGGCATGGAACGGTCGGCAGTTCCCGCAGGGGCTCCCGTCACACCCCCGCGCGCGGTCTTTCGCTCGCTCATACCAGGCCCTGTTCCCGATTTGCCCCCCTTTGTTGTTCTTTTTTCAGCGCCGCACTCGGTCGCCATGGCTGCGCCCGGAAGGTCTTGACCGGTAGGCTTTCCGTGTGATCTTCAAGCGCATCGGAAACGGCCGGCCGTACCCCGACCACGGCCGGGAAAGCACCCGGCAGTGGGCGGACGTCGCACCGCGCCCGGTCCGCCTCGATCAACTCGTGACGACCAAGGGCCAACTCGACCTGGAGACCCTGCTCGCCGAGGACTCCACGTTCTACGGCGACCTGTTCGCGCACGTGGTGAAGTGGCAGGGCGACCTGTACCTGGAGGACGGCCTGCACCGCGCGGTGCGGGCGGCGCTCCAGCAGCGACAGGTCCTGCACGCGCGTGTGCTCGAGCTGGACTGAGTGACCACGCTGTAAAGGTTTGGCCCTTTCGGGTTCTCCTGCACGCGGGTCAATGATCATCTAGTAGGCATCGCCGCCCGGGCGCACTACGCTGCGCCCATGAGCATGCTGACTCCCCCCGGCATGGGCGGTAAGTACCGGATCACGGGAGACAAGTACCCCCGGATGCGCCGGCCTCGGCGACGCGGCAGGCTCGTGCTCGGCGTGGTGGCCTCCGTCGCCGCGCTGAGTCTGGCCGGATGGGGCACGCTCCAGCTCATCGACGTCTTCACGGGCGGCGACGAAGCCTCGGCGGCCGGTCCCAAGGCGGGCTGCGCGACGAAGGCGAGTCCCTCGCCGTCGGTCCCCACGGCCGCGCTGCCCAGGCCGGGCCAGATCACCGTCAACGTCCTGAACGCCACCGCTCGCGGCGGGCTCGCCAAGAAGACGGCGGACGAGCTGAAGAAGCGGGGCTTCAGGATCGGCGACGTGGGCAACGCGACGGCGACGTACGACAAGAAGGTCAAGGGCGTCGGGATACTGCTCGGCCCGTCCTCCGCGCTGAAGACGTCGCTGCCGGTGCTGGGTACGCAGCTCGCGTCCGCGGAGACGCGCACGGACACGCGCAAGGGGGCCGAGGTCGACCTGATCATCGGGACGGCGTTCAAGAACCTCACGGCGAAGGCGGCAGCCGACAAGGCGCTGGCCGCGCTGGTGTCGCCTGCGCCGGCGGCCGCGACTTCGAAGCAGGGTTGCTGAGCTCTTCGCCCAAGGGGGTGCCGGGTTCGGTTGTGGGGCGAGTGCGGGCCGGTGGGGTCGGTGTACACGGCTGACGGCCCGTCGTGGTGCGGGTGACGGCAACTACCCAGGGGCGCGGGGAACTGCGCGCCCAGCCCCCGCCGGCCCGCAGACATACGACAACCCCGCCCCCCACCGAACCCGCAGCGACTACTCCGCCGCGCCGTACAGCCGGTCGCCCGCGTCGCCGAGGCCCGGGACGATGTAGCCGTGTTCGTTGAGGTGGTCGTCGACCGCTGCCGTGACCACCGTCACCGGGGTTCCCGCCAGCTCGCGCTCCATGATCTCCACACCCTCGGGCGCGGCCAGCAGCACCACCGCGGTCACGTCGTCCGCGCCGCGCTTGATGAGCTCCCGGATCGCCGCGACCAGGGTGCCGCCCGTGGCCAGCATCGGGTCGAGGACGTACACCTGGCGCCCCGACAGGTCCTCCGGCATACGCGCGGCGTAGGTGGTGGCCTGCAGCGTCTCCTCGTCGCGGATCATACCGAGGAAACCCACCTCGGCGGTCGGCAGCAGCCGGACCATGCCGTCCAGCATGCCGAGGCCGGCCCGCAGGATCGGCACCACCAGCGGCCGCGGGTGGGACAGCTTGACGCCGGTCGTGGCGGCCACCGGCGTCCGGATGTCGACCGCCTCGGTGCGCACGTCACGCGTGGCCTCGTAGGCGAGAAGGGTGACCAGCTCGTCGGCGAGACGACGGAAGGTCGCGGAGTCGGTGCGCTGGTCGCGCAGCGTGGTGAGCTTGTGGGCGACCAGGGGGTGGTCGACGACGTGGAGACGCATGTCCACAACAGTAGCCGGGTCCACCGCACGGCTCGCGCTGGCGTCAAACCGCCCGCCCGGGGGAAGGTGGGAGGGACGGACTGGGGTGGTGAACCGATGCCTGACCTGCCAGAGCGCAATCCCGAGCAGGACCCGTCACCGAGGGAGCCCTCGGCACGAGACGCGCGGGACCCGAGCGAGACCGAAGCCGAGCGCCGCCGCCGTCGCGCCCAGTTCCTGCGCGACCTGGCGGAGGCCCGAGAACTGCGCGACCGGGTCCAGCCGCGCCGTGCGAAGGCGGCCCGGTTGCGCCATGCGATGCGCATGCGGACCTTCCGTTGGTAGGCAGGATCACGCGTCCCGGTCCGCCCTCGGCGGCGGTGGACGACGCCCCGGCGGTGCGCTGAACAGGTGGCCGTGCGAAGGCCCTTGGGAAAGCCGCGTACGATCCCGCTCGTGGCGGCAACGAGTGCGCTGGTGAGTCCTTCACCGGCGTGCCGACGCACGTGCGATCAAAACCACCGGACACAGGGTGCCGAAGACGTCCCCTGAACGCCTTGTTTCTGCCACGATTCCGAGTGGGTGGGGCTTGGAGCCGAGCTCTCCCCGCCCGCAACCTCCGCCGGGGGGACCGCCAACCGGCACGCCTATGACCAGTGGGAGAGTCACGGTGTACTTCGCCGCACTGCTCGCGCGCACCGAAGACGGGTGGGAAGCGAGCGACACAGAGCTCCTCGACAACGTGGAGACGCTGTCGGATCTGGCCGACCTCGCCCGGGAAGCCTCGGCCGAGGACGACACGGTGCTCGTACTGATCGAGCAGGAGGACGCCTGGTTCGGCGTCGTCCGCATCGACGGCGAGGAAGACCCTCGCATCTATGTCTCCGACGCCGCAGCCGCTTCCCGCAGCTCGTACGGCGAGATCCTGCTCACCGACGAACTGCTCGGAAGGGAGCCCGGCGACGACGAAGCCGACCTGGAGTCCCTGGACCTCGACGGCACCGAGGACGGTGAGGACGGGGAGGAGGACGACGACGCCGAGAGCGGCGGCGGCTCCGCCGAGGCCGTGCCGCACGGTCCGGTCGGCGACCCCGCGGTCCTCGACGACCTGGGCGTCAGCGAGAAAGAGCTGAAGGCCCTGTCGGAGGACGCCCTCACCGAGATCGCCGAGGCCCTGGGCGCCTCGGAGGTCCTGGAGACCGTCCGCTGACCGCACCGACCCCGCAAACCCCGGAAGGAAGCACCCCCGACCCGGTACGCGACCGCTGGCGGGCCGCGATGCGGCTCGCCCTGGAGCAGGCCGGCGAGGCCGGCGCGGACGTGCCCGTGGGCGCCGTCGTCCTGTCCCCGGACGGTACGACCGTGCTCGCGGCCGGTCACAACGAACGCGAGGCCACCGGCGATCCGACGGCCCACGCGGAGGTCCTCGCGATCCGCCGGGCCGCCGCGGAGGTCGGCGAGTGGCGGCTGGCCGGCTGCACGCTCGTCGTCACCCTCGAACCCTGCACGATGTGCGCGGGCGCGATCGTCCAGTCCCGGGTGGACCGGGTCGTCTACGGCGCCCGGGACGAGAAGGCGGGCGCGGCCGGCTCCCTGTGGGACGTCGTCCGCGACCGGCGGCTCAACCACCGGCCCGAAGTGATCGAGGGAGTCCTCGCGGACGAGTGCGCCAGGCTCCTCACGGAGTTCTTCCGGGACCGCTGAATACCGATTTCAAAGCACGCCCCACCTTGCTGTAAGGTCTCCCTCGGTAGCGTGTCCGAGCGGCCGAAGGAGCTCGCCTCGAAAGCGAGTGTGGCGCAAGTCACCGAGGGTTCAAATCCCTCCGCTACCGCTTCAGAAGGGCCCCGTCGTCAGGCGGGGCCCTTCGTGCGATCATGTGCGGTCGTTGGGGCAAAAGAGACTCGGGAGGCCGCAGTGGCGGTGAACGGTAAGAGGATCGCCGTCTATGTGCTCGTGGTCTTCATCCTGTACGTGATCATCACGGACCCGGAAAAGGCCGCCGAGTACGTGGAGATAGGGTTCCAGGGCATATCGGACGCCGCCAAGGCCGTGGGCGACTTCTTCACATGGCTCGCCGACGGGGCGCACTAGCTGGGAGCGCAGATGATCCGCCACCTCGTCCTCTTCAAACTCAACGAGGGTGTCGAGCGCGACGACCCACGGGTCGTGGAGGGCGTCGAGGCCTTCCGCGCGCTGGAGGGCAAGATCCCCGAGATCCGCTTCTGGGAGCTGGGCTGGAACCTCAGCGACCGCCCCATCGCCTACGACTTCGCCATCAACTCCGGGTTCGAGGACGCGGCCGCGCTGCGGACGTACGTCGAGCACCCCGAGCACCAGGCGGGCGTGGGGATGTGGAAGGAGTTCTCGACCTGGGTGATCGCGGACTACGCGTACTGACTACGCGTACCGAGCTCGGTCACTGCGAAGCCTCCCGCCGGGAACAGTGGGAGGCTTTTCCGCGCCCTACGCCCCGACTTGCCCCTCAACACGGCGTAACCCAACGTTATGCGGTGCTTGCACACAGTGCACATGTCTTGTGATGCTATGACCGCTTTTGACGGATGAGTTGACCAACGAAGAGGTGGCGTTGACCTTGTCGGCCAGTACTGCGCCTCCCCAGGAAGCCACCGAACCGGCGACAGCCGCGCCCCGCAGCCGCGGCGCCGACACTCGGGCGCTCACCCAGGTGCTCTTCGGCCAGCTGAAGGGGCTCCAGCCGGGCACGCCGGAGCACAACCGGGTGCGGGCGGCGCTCATCGAGGCCAACCTCCCGCTCGTGCGCTACGCGGCCGCCCGCTTCCGCTCCCGCAACGAGCCGATGGAGGACGTGATCCAGGTCGGCACCATCGGACTCATCAACGCCATCGACCGCTTCGACCCGGACCGCGGCGTGCAGTTCCCGACCTTCGCGATGCCGACCGTCGTCGGCGAGATCAAGCGGTACTTCCGCGACAACGTCCGCACGGTCCACGTCCCGCGCCGGCTGCACGAGCTGTGGGTGCAGGTCAACGGCGCCACCGAGGATCTGACGACCGCCTTCGGACGCACCCCGACGACCGCCGAGATCGCCGAGCGGCTGCGCATCACCGAGGACGAGGTGCTGTCCTGCATCGAGGCCGGACGGTCGTACCACGCCACCTCGCTGGAGGCGGCGCAGGAGGGCGACGGACTGCCCGGCCTGCTGGACCGGCTCGGCTACGAGGACCCCGCCCTGGACGGCGTGGAGCACCGGGATCTGGTCCGCCACCTTCTGGTCCAACTCCCCGAGCGGGAGCAGAGAATCCTTCTCCTGCGCTACTACAGCAACCTCACCCAGTCGCAAATCAGCGCGGAACTCGGTGTCTCACAGATGCACGTTTCGAGGCTACTCGCGCGTAGCTTCCAGCGGCTGCGCTCCGCCAATCGGATCGACGCATAGGCGGCGTCGGATAGCCGATGCATAAGGGGCGCACGGTCGCACGCTCCGGAACACCGCAGTTCGCAAGCAGTATCGAGATGTAACCGGCGCGAGCGAATCGCTCACCAGCGCCGTTCCCGACACTTCTGTGCCGAAAAACCGTCAGACCCCCTTTATCCAGGGCGGATTCGAGTCTCACATGTCGACATGTCACTACAGCGTGTTGCCGACATGTGACATTCTGCGGGAAGCGCGTTTGCCGTGGCTTCGGCTCCGGTATTCAGGTGAAGGCGAACGTTCCATCCGCGGAACGTTCGCCGCGACCGTCCCGCGACCCAAAGGGGGTGGCATGTCCGCAGACCAGGGCAGCTCGAAGGTGCTCACGCTCACGAAGAGCGAGGCTGCGCCCGCGCTCGACGACGTCCCGGCTGTCGAGGCCGCGCCGGCCCCGGCCCCCCCGGCCGTATCCGGAGCCATCGACACCCGCACCCTGTCCCGCTCCCTCTTCCTGCGGCTCGCCGCACTCGACGAGAACAGCCCCGAGCGCGCGTATGTTCGGGACACCCTCATCGAGCTCAACCTCCCGCTGGTGCGGTACGCGGCGGCCCGGTTCCGCTCGCGCAACGAGCCGATGGAGGACATCGTCCAGGTCGGCACCATCGGGCTGATCAAGGCGATCGACCGCTTCGACTGCGAACGGGGCGTGGAGTTCCCGACGTTCGCGATGCCGACGGTGGTCGGCGAGATCAAGCGGTTCTTCCGCGACACCTCGTGGTCGGTGCGTGTCCCGCGCCGCCTGCAGGAGCTGCGTCTCGCCCTCACCAAGGCCAGCGACGAGCTCTCCCAGAAGCTGGACCGCTCTCCGACGGTCGCCGAACTCGCCTCCGTGCTGGGCGTGTCCGAGGAGGACGTCGTCGACGGCCTCGCGGTCGGCAACGCGTACACCGCGTCCTCGCTGGACTCCCCGGCTCCGGAGGACGACGGCGGCGAGGGGTCCCTGGCGGACCGCCTCGGCTACGAGGACACGGCGCTGGAGGGTGTGGAGTACCGGGAGTCGCTGAAGCCGCTGCTGGCCAAACTCCCGCCCCGTGAGCGGCAGATCATCATGCTGCGCTTCTTCGCCAACATGACCCAGTCGCAGATCGGCGAGGAGGTCGGCATCTCCCAGATGCACGTCTCGCGCCTGCTGACGCGGACGCTGGCCCAGCTGCGGGAAGGGCTCATCTCGGACTGAGGGCGCGGCCTTCTTGCCGGGTCAGGTCGTAGGGCGGCTGCGGGCCAGTACGGACTGGTCACGCAGTTCCCCGACCGGGCGCCTATTGAGCTACCTCGCTGTGGCGACTGGCGGGTGCGGGTCCGTTGTGGCTGGTCACGCGGGCAGCGTGCGCTGGGCTCGGGCCGAGCGCCTATCGAGGTGCCTCGCTGCGACGGCTGGCGGGTGCGGGTCCGTTGTGGCTGGTCGCGCAGTTCCCCGCGGGCAGCGTGCGCTGGGCCCGGGCCGAGCGCCTATCGAGGTGCCTCCCTGCGACGGCTGGCGAGTGCGGGTCCGTAGTGGCTGGTCGCGCAGTTCCCCGCGCCCCTGGGGAGTTGCAGGCGGCCTGCGCCACGACGGGACCGCCAACCGCCTCGCGCATCACCACGAGCGGTTTACCGCCTCGCGCATCACCACGGGCCGGTCTACCGCCTCGCGCATCACCACGAGCCGGTCTACCGCCTCGCGTGCCGCCCCTGGTCGTTCGCCGCGTACAGCGAGAAGGGGACGGGGTATCCGCCCGCAGCGGCCGATCTCCGCCACCCAGCAAATACCCCATCGACAGCAGCCGTCGGATCGAGGGCGGGCAGCCCCTGCCCCGGCCCCGTTACTTCAGCGCCAGCCACGCCACCGCCGCGACGATCGCCACCGCGACCACCACGCCGATGATCAGGCCGATGCGCGGGCCGCCGGAGGTGGCGGCCGGGGCGGTCGGCTGCTGGCGGCCCTGGGGGCCCTCGTCGACGAACGCGCGGAACATCTGGGTGCTGCCGGCGGGGTCGTAGTTGCCCTGGGGGCCCTGGTTGTCAGCCATGCCCAGAGACCCTAGCGAACTAGGGCGTGAGGCCCAAGTGCGGGGCTCACAGGGGTAACACCGGGCTCCACATGCAGGTTTACGTTCGCAATACTTGCCTTTGCCAAGTTTTTGTGCCGCACCCACCCGAGTTTATTTGCCTGCAGCAACCAACGGATCTATGGTTGCCCTAAGCAACAAATGCGGGAGGTGTGATGGCCGAGCAGGCGCGATACGAAGAGCTGATACGCCAGTTCAGCGCCTTCGGAGCCGTGAAGCGGGAGGTCGGGCGGATGATGCCGTCCGGGTGCCCCGCCGGTTCCGCCGCCGTGCTCACCCTGATCGAGCGCCACGGAGACATGCGCATGAGCAAGCTCTCGGAGCTGCTCGCCGTCGACATGTCCGTCACCAGCCGCCATGTCGCGCACGCCGCCGAGCGCGGCTGGATCGAGCGCTCCCCCGACCCCGCGGACAAACGCTCACGCATCCTGCGCCTGACACCGGCCGGCCGGGCCCTGCTCGACCAGCTCTCCCGCCGCACCTCCCGGATGCTCGCCGAACGGCTGAGCGACTGGAGCGACGAGGAGGTCGCCCAGCTGACCGCGCTGATGGCCCGGCTCAGGGCGAGCTTCGACGACATCCGCGCCCACGGCCCCGAACCCCGGCCACCGGTACCGGGCCCCGCACCCCCCGTAAGCGAACAGACCACCCGTACACCCGCGACCACCACGTAAGAGAAGGAAGCCCATGGCAACGACCACACCAGCCGGTGTGCGGGCTCACGCCAAGCACGGGGGAGGCTCCACCGAGTACGCCCCGATGACGCACCGGCAGATCATGGAGGCCATCTCCGGCCTGCTGCTCGGCATGTTCGTGGCGATCCTGTCGTCCACGATCGTCACCAACGCGCTCCCGCACATCATCAGCGACCTCGGCGGCGGCCAGTCCGCCTACACCTGGGTCGTCACCGCCGCCCTGCTGTCGATGACCGCGGCCACTCCCTTGTGGGGCAAGCTCGCCGACCTGTACAGCAAGAAGGCGCTCGTCCAGATAGCCCTCGTCATTTATGTGCTGGGTTCGGCGGCCGCCGGGCTCTCGCAGAACGCCGGCATGCTCATCGCCTGCCGTGTCGTCCAGGGCATCGGCGTCGGCGGTCTGTCGGCCCTCGCCCAGATCGTCATGGCGGCGATGATCTCCCCGCGTGAGCGTGGCCGTTACTCCGGCTACCTCGGCGCGACCTTCGCCGTCGCCACCGTCGGCGGCCCGCTGCTCGGCGGTGTCATCACCGACACGAGCTGGCTGGGCTGGCGCTGGTGCTTCTACGTCGGCGTGCCCTTCGCCGTCATCGCGCTGATCGTGCTGCAGAAGACCCTGCACCTGCCGGTCGTGAAGCGGGACGTCAAGGTCGACTGGTCCGGCGCGTTCTTCATCGCCGCCGCCGTCTCGCTGCTGCTGGTCTGGGTCACCTTCGCCGGTGACAAGTACGAGTGGATCTCCTGGCAGACGTACGCGATGGTCGGTGGTTCGATCGTCCTCGGTCTGCTCTTCGTGCTGATCGAGTCGAAGGCCAGTGAGCCGATCATCCCGCTGCGGCTGTTCCGCAACCGCACCATCACGCTCGCGTCGCTGGCCTCGCTGTTCGTCGGTGTCGCGATGTTCACCGGCACGGTCTTCTTCAGCCAGTACTTCCAGCTGGCCCGTGACAAGTCCCCGACCATGTCCGGGGTCATGACGATCCCGATGATCGGTGGGCTCTTCATCTCCTCCACCGTCTCCGGGCAGTTCATCACCCGCACCGGGCGCTGGAAGGCGTGGCTGGTCAGCGGTGGCGTGCTGGTCACGGCCGGGCTCGGACTGCTCGGCACCATCCGGTACGACACGGACTACTGGAAGATGTCGATCTTCATGGCCCTGCTGGGTCTCGGCATCGGCATGATGATGCAGAACCTGGTGCTGTGCACGCAGAACCAGGTCGACCCGAGCGACCTCGGCTCGGCCAGCTCCACGGTCACCTTCTTCCGGTCCCTGGGCGGTGCGGTCGGCGTCTCCGCGCTCGGCGCGGTCATGTCCCACCGGATCACGCACTACGTGTCGGACGGCATCGCCGCGCTCGACCCCAAGTACCAGGCCGCCCTGGCCGGTTCCGGCTCCTCCACCGACACCATCCCGGACCTGGGCAAGCTGCCCGCCCCGGTGCGCACGCTCATGGAGAGCGCCTACGGCCACGGCATCGCCGACGTCTTCCTGATCGCCGGCGCCCTCGCGGCCGTCGCGTTCCTGATCACCCTGTTCATCAAGGAGGTCCCGCTGAAGACCAAGGGCGCGCTGGCACAGGCGGCTGCCGAGGAGGCTCCCGCTTCCGCCGAGGCTCCGGTGGAGACCGCGGCCGCCGCGCACACTCCGAGCTGGGCGGCCACCGAGACCGTCTCCTCCGACACCGGGACGGCCCCCGACGGCACCCAGCGGCTGTCCGCCGTCGCCACCCTGACCCGCCCCGAGGAGACCCCGGCCGGCTCCGGCGGCATCCCGGTCCGCGGGTTCGTCCGCGGCAACGAGAGCGCGCCGGTCCCGCAGGCCGCGGTCACGCTGATCTCGCTCGCGGGACGGCAGCTGGGCCGGTCGGTCACCCAGGCCGACGGTTCCTACGCGGTCGAGGCGCCGAGCGTCGGGTCGTACGTCCTGATCGCCTCCGCGGACGGGTTCCAGCCGCAGGCGTCCACCGTCCTCGTGAGCGGTGAGCCGGTGGCGTACGACGTCCTCCTCAGCGGCACCAGCGGGCTCAACGGGCTCGTGCGGGCCGCGGTGAGCGGGGAGCCGGTCAAGGACGCCATGGTGATCGTCACCGATGTGCGGGGTGATCTGCTGGCCACCGGGACCACCGGTGAGCAGGGCGAGTTCGCCTTCGGCGAGCTGGTGCCGGGCACCGTGACCGTCGCGGTGAACGCCGCCGGGTTCCGGCCGCGCGCCCTGCCCGTCGAGGTCGGCGGCACCGGCGTCACCCGGATCGAGGTGGACCTCGACTCGGGCGCCCGCCTCCAGGGTGTCGTACGGGCGCCGCACGGTCCGCTGGCGGATGCGCGGGTCACTCTCGTGGACGCGGCCGGCAACGTGGTCGGTACCGCCACCACCGGGACGGACGGGGCGTACGCCTTCACCGACCTGGACGGCGGCGAGTACACGGTCATCGCCACGGGTTACCCGCCGCAGGCCACGGCCCTGACGGTCAGCGGCCCCGCGGTCGACGGCCACGACATCGAACTCGCCCACCCCGGCGAGTAGTTCACCCACTCCGGCCCGTGGCAGGGAGCGCGCTCCGAGCGGAGGTGCGCGCCTGCCACGGGCCGGTCTTCTTTTGAGGAGTTACGTGAAATGGGACTGAGCGCGAGGATTCGGACCCGGGACGGATGGGCCGTGTCGCACGGGGTCGTCACGGTGACCGACATGACCGGGACGCAGGTGCTGCGCGCGGAGGCGGACGCGGAGGGGGCCGTACGGGACGGGACTCCGCTGGAGCCGGGGCCGTACACCGTCATCGTCACGGCCGTCGGGTACGCGCCCGCCGCGTCGAGCGCGATCGTCACGGCGAGCGGGCGGGCCGAGGTCGGCACGGTCACGCTGGCCCGCATCGGCGGGGCGGAACTCCCGCCGCCCGGGCCGTGGACAGTGGACCCGGCCCACTCCAGCGTGGGCGCGGTCGCGCAGCACCTGGGGATCTCCAGCGTGCACGGCCGGTTCACGGACTTCACCGCGGCGATCGAGGTCGCACCGGACGACGTGACCAAGTCCCGGGTGGAGGCGGTGATCCGGGCCGCGTCCATCGACACGGGGAACGCGATGCGGGACGAGCACCTGAGGTCGGCGGACTTCCTGGACGTCGAGCGGTATCCGGAGATCACCTACCGGTCGACGGGCCTCACGGCGGCCGGTACGGACCGGTGGACCATGCGGGGCGAGCTGGCTATGCGCGGTGTCGTACGGCCGGTCGATCTGGACCTCGCCTACCTCGGCACCGGCGCCGACCCCTGGGGCGGGACGCGGGCCGCCTTCAGCGCGACCACCCAGCTGCGGCGGGAGGACTTCGCCATGAACTACAACCAGGTGGTGCAGGCGGGGATCGCGGCGATCGGGACGACACTCAAGGTCGAACTCGGTGTACAGGCGGTACAGGGGGAGTCGTTGCCGCAGGTCTGAGGCCGTTGTCAGTGGTGGGTCGTACGGTTTGGGGCATGGAGCCGATCACGGGGGTGCAGGGCTACTACGCCGAGTCGGCGGAGCGGCTGGGGAGGGTGTACGAGAGCGTCTCGTTCGAGGTGGTGCACGAGGCGCTGCTGGACCTGTTGCCTGACCCGCCCGCGCGGGTGCTGGACGTCGGCGCGGGGACGGGCCGGGACGCGGCCGCGCTGGCCGGGCGGGGGTTCCGGGTCGACGCGGTGGAGCCGGTGGCGGAGCTTCGGCGGGTGGCCGAGCGGCTGCATCCCGGCAGCGGGGTGAGGTGGCGGGCGGGGGCGCTTCCGGAGATACCCGGCGTGCAGGGGACGTACGACGTCGTCCTGCTGTCCGCGGTGTGGATGCATCTGCTTCCGGAGGAGCGGCGTGTCGCCATGCGGCGGCTTGCCGGGCTGCTCGCGCCGGGCGGCATCCTGCTGATCACACTGCGGCGCGGTGAGCCTCCGGCGGATCGGCGGATGTTCGACATCCCTCCGGAGGAGGTCGCGGGGCACGGGGTGGAGGCAGGGCTGAAGCTGCTGCGGATCGTGGACGAGGGTGCGGACCGGCTCGGGCGGGACGCCGTTCGGTGGAACTCCATCGCGCTCCAACTAGGCTGATTCCATGGCACCGAACATCGCGAGCAATACGTCCGTCTCTCTCGACGAGCTGCTGGACTTCGTACGGCCCCGGCACCGGGCGATCCTGTTGACGCGGCGGGGGGACGGGTCGCCGCAGGCCTCTCCGCTCACCTGTGGGGTGGACGACTCGGGGCGGATCGTCGTGTCGACGTATCCCGAGCGGGCGAAGACGCGGAACGCGAAGCGGGACGCTCAGGTGAGTCTCGTTGTGCTGAGCGATGACTGGAACGGGCCGTGGGTGCAGGTCGACGGGACCGCGGAGGTCATCGACTCGCCGGAGTCCGTGGAGCCGTTGGTGGAGTACTTCCGGAACATCTCCGGGGAGCACCCTGACTGGGACGAGTACCGGGCGGCGATGGTGAAGCAGGGGAAGTCGATCATTCGGGTCACTCCGGAGCGGTGGGGACCTGTGGCTACCGGTGGGTTTCCCGCGCGGTTGGCTTCGCCGGACGCCTAGGGGGGTGGGGGCCTCTCCCTAAGGGCGCTCCACCATCGCCTCGATTCCTTTGACCAGTAGCTCCAGCGCGAAGTTGAAGTCCCTGTCTCTCATTTCCTCCACCGTGTCGCCGCCCCTCGCCGTCATGATCTCCTCGTTCTCCTTGAGGATCTCGGCGGCGCCGGGGGACTGGGTCGCTGCCGACATGGCGTGGCGGAAGTAGGACTCCTGGGTCATGCCGGCCTGGGTGGCGCGGGCGATGAAGTGGCCCTCGATGGTGCCGAAGCCGTAGACGAACTGGAAGACGGCGGAGATCGCGCCGGTGATGCCGTGCGCGGGCAGACCGGTTTTACGGATGACCCGGTGCACGATCCGGGACAGCGCCAGGGAGTTGGGGCCGATGTTGAGGAAGGTGCCCGCAAGCGGGGAGATCCAGGGGTGCCGGACCAGCAGGCCCCGGTACTCCCTGGCCACCGTGCGCAACTGGTCCCGCCAGTCCTCGTCGGCCTCCGGGTCGGGCAGCTCCAGTTCGCCGAAGGCGGCGTCCAGGGCGAGTTCGAGGAGGTCGTCCTTGGTGTCGACGTACCAGTAGACGGACATCGCGGTCACGTTCAGCTCTGCGGCCAGCCGCCGCATGGAGAACTTGGCCAGCCCATCGGCGTCCAGGAGACGGACGGCGACGTGGGTGATGCGTTCACGGTCCAGCCCGGAGGGCTGTCCACCACCCCGGCCGCCCCGGCGCACCTTGCCCTCCAGCCAGACACTGGTCCGACCCGAGGCCTTCTGGCCTGCGTTAGCCATGGCGCACCTTTCGAGAACATCCGTTGACTAGCAAAGATGCTAGGCGCCTACCGACCTGAAGGGGCGCGGGGAACTGCGCGAGCTCCTAGGCGGCTTCCCCCCGCTCAGCCCGCCGCAACAGCACCCCCGCCACCACCCCGCCCAGCAACACAGCCACCGCCCCCACCAACTGACTGCTCTCCAGGCCGGAGGCGAACGCGTCGGTGATCCGCGCCCTCTCCGCCCCCGACCCCGCCTCCGCCAACGCCCCCGGCAGGGACACCGCGGCCACCGAAATCCCCGCCGCGAACCGTGCGTTCAGCACCGCGCCCAGGACCGCGACGCCGAGCCCCTGCCCGAACTCCGCCACCGTGCCGTTGATCCCCGCCCCGACCCCGGCCTTCTCCGGCGGGATCGCGCTCATGATCGCGTGGGCCATCGCGGGGCTCGCGACCGCGGCTCCCGCGCCGATGAGCACCAGCCCGAGGAGCGTGCCCGGATACCCGTGGTCGGTGAGCGTGGCGATGGAGAGGAGGCCCGCGGCCATCACCGCCATGCCCAGCCCGATGGACAGCGGTGTCCCGAGCCGCGTCGACCACTTCGCCGACAGGCCCGTGAAGTTCAGGGCCACGATCATCAGCGCGAGCGGTGCCGTCCGCAGCCCCGCCTCCAGGGGGCCGTATCCGAGGACGAACTGCATGTGCTGGGTGAGCAGGAAGAGCGAGCCGCCCATCCCGAAGGTGATCAGGACCGCCCCGGCGACCGCTCCCGTGAACCGGCGGTCGCGGAAGAAGTGCATGTCGAGCATGGGATACGGGATCCGGCTCTCCCAGTACGCGAAGCCGGCCAGCACCACGGCCGCGACGGCCGCCGGGACCAGGACCCGGCCCGAGGTCCAGCCGTGTTCGGGGCCGGAGATGATCGCGAACACCAGGGAAGCCATGCCGATGGTGGAGAGCAGGGCGCCGAGCAGGTCGGGGCGGTCGCCGCGCGGGTTCTTCGACTCGGGGACCAGGATCAGGACCGCGACCAGGGCGAGGGCGGCTACCGGCAGGTTGATCAGGAAGATCGCGCCCCACCAGAAGTGGTTCAGCATGAAGCCGCCGATGAGGGGTCCGGTCGCGAAGCCCAGGGAGTTCACCGCCGCCCAGATGCCGATCGCCCTCGGCTGCTCGGCGGGCGAGAAGATCTGCATCGCCACGGCGAGCGTGGTCGTCATCAGCAGCGCTCCGCCGATGCCCATCCCGGCCCGCGCCGCGATCAGTTGGGCGGTGGAGTCGGCGAGGCCGGCGACCAGTGAGCCCACTCCGAACAGCACCAGTCCGGCGGCCAGCATCTTCTTGCGGCCGTAGCGGTCGGCCGCGCTGCCCGCGGTCAGCAGCAGCCCAGACTGCACCAGCGAGTACGCGTTGATCATCCACTGGATGTCGGAGGTGGCCGCGCCCAGTTCACTGGTGAGCGAGGGGATCGCCACGTTCAGGATCGTGTTGTCCAGCAGCACGGTCAGCTGGGCGAGGCAGATGACGCCGAGTATCAGCCAGCGCTGAGGGTGGCCCTGGGAGACGGTGGCGGGGGCGGGAGCGGTCATGCCATACACCGTAGAACAGTTCCCATACGCTGTACAACGCGGGTTCTCGCCGTAGCGGGCCGTGGACATGCGAGAAGGGCGGCGACCGATGTCACCGCCCTTCTCCTGGAGAACCGTCAGCTGCTCGCCTTCTGGGTCAGGTCGTAGAAGGTGGCCGAACCGACCGTCACCTTCTTGAAGTTGGCCTCGACCCAGGAGGTGATCTGCGAGGACGTACCACTGCTGCTGCGGCCCATGCCGCCGCCGGTGCCGCTGGAGATGAAGTAGTGGATCCTGCCGTCCGCCACGTACTTCTTGAACTGGGCCAGCGTCGGGGACGGGTCGGTGCCGTTGAAGCCGCCGATCGCCATCACGGACTCGTCCGTGGCGAGCTGGTAGCTCGCGGCGTTCTGGGCGCCGATCGCGGCCGCCGCCCAGGTGTAGTCGTCGGCGTCGGCCGCCAGCAGCTTCTTGGCCTCGGAGGAGACGCTGGCACCGTTGAGCAGGCCGCCGATACCGCCGCCACCGCCCATGCCGCCGCGTTCACCCGTGCCGCCGGGCACACCTCCCTGCTGGTTCCGGGTGGTGCCGTTGCCCTGGGAGTTGCCGTTCTGGCCGGGCATGCCGCCGCCGAAGCCACCGGTTCCGCCGGTACCGCCGCCCGGGAAGCCCTGGCCCTGCCGGCCCTGGCCCTGGCCCTGCTGGCCCTGGGTGTTGCCGTTGCCGTTCTGCTGGGTCTGGCCGCCGGGGCCGCCGCCGAAGCCGCCCCGGCCACCGCCACCGAAGCCCATCTGGCTCGCGCCCGCCGGACCTGCCGTCGGGATGGAGCCGGTGTGCGCGGAGTTCACCGTGCTCAGCGTGTACGCCGTCGGACCGGCCAGCGCCGCCATGATGCCCAGGGCCGCCGCGCCGAGCGCGAGCTGCCGGCCGAGCCTGGCCACGAAGACCAGACCGAGCGCCGCGACCAGGCCGCCGATGAGCACCAGCCACTTCAGCCAGGGCAGGTAGTCCGGGGTGCGGTTGAGGAGGACGTAGCCCCAGGCCGAGCCCGCCACGACCGCGGCCGCGAGGGTGAGCGAGGCCCACGTCTCGGCGCGCTTGTCCCAGAGGATGCCCGCGCCCATGCCGACTACGGCCGCGATGTAGGGGGCGAGGGCGATCGTGTAGTACTGGTGGAAGATGCCCGCCATGAAGCTGAAGACCACCAGGGTGATCAGCAGCGAGCCGCCCCACACCAGGAACGACGCCCGGGTCACCGAGGTCCGCTTGAGCTTCCGGGTCGCCACCAGGCCCGCGACCAGCAGGATCAGCGCGGCCGGCAGCAGCCAGGAGATCTGGCTGCCGATCTCGGAGTTGAACATCCGGTTCCAGCCGGTCTCACCCCAGTTGCCGCCGGTGCCGCCGCCACCGCCGACCGAGCCGGTCTCCTCGCCGTTCAAACGGCCGAGTCCGTTGTAGCCGAAGGTCAGCTCCAGGAAGGAGTTGTTCTGCGAGCCGCCGACGTAGGGACGGGAGGAGGCGGGCCACAGCTCGACGATCGCGACCCACCAGCCGCCGGAGACGACCAGCGCGAGGGTGGCGGCGACCAGTTGACCGAAGCGCTTCTTCAGGGAGACCGGCGCGACGACCGCGTACACGATCGCCAGCGACGGCAGGATCAGGAAGGCCTGGAGGGTCTTGGCGAGAAAGGCGAAGCCGATCGCCACGCCCGCCCACACCAGCCACTTCGTCCTGCCGTCCTCGACCGCGCGGACGACGAAGTAGCAGGCCAGCGCCATCAGCAGGGCCAGCATCGCGTCCGGGTTGTTGAACCGGAACATCAGCGCCGCGACGGGGGTGAGCGCGAGCACGGCGCCCGCGATCAGACCGGCCGCGGGGCTGAACCGGCGGCGCACGGAGGCGTACACGACCGCGACGGTGCCGACGCCCATGAGGACCTCGGGACCGAGGATCGTCCACGAGTTCAGGCCGAGGATCCGGGCCGCGATCTCCATCGGCCACATGAAGGCCGAGGGCTTGTCGACGGTGATGGCGTTGCCCGCGTCGAGCGAGCCGAAGAACATCGCCTTCCAGCTCTTGGTGCCGGCCTGGACGGCCGCCGAGTAGAAGGAGTTGGCGTAGCCGGAGGCGCTCAGGTTGTAGAAGTAGAGCGCGGCGGTGGCGAGCAGCAGGCCCCAGAAGGCCGGGCGCGCCCAGCGGGGGTCCTCGGGGCGGCCGCGCCACAGTCTGCGTACGAAGGGCTGCTGGGGTTCACCGGACTCGGGGGCCGGGGGAGCGACGGGTTCCTGCGGGTCCGTCACGGTCACCGCCGGACCCCACCCGGAACCCTGCTGGGTCGGCTGGTCGGTCTGCGTGGTCATCAGGAGTTCCTCGGGTCGGTGTCGGTCGGGCGCACCGGGTCGAGCCGCATGGTGACGTCCTTCCAGGAGCGCTGCTCCGCGGCTTCACCGGCGCGGAACTCGGTCGTGTCGTACGGGGACTGCGGGCCGCGCGGCGCCGTGGCGAACTGGTTCGCCGTCGGGCGCTGGGGCAGCGCGGGGTAGGTCTGTGCCGTGGGGAGCTGCTGGGGGGCGTAGGCCGGCGACGCCGGGTTGTGGCCGGCGACCACCGTGGACCCGGGCTGGTCCTCGTCGCGGTCGGGGAACACCCAGGCCCTGAAGAGCAGGAAGCGCAGCACGGTCGCCGCGAGGTTGGCGGCGATCAGGACCGCCAGTTCGGTGGAGTGCGACGGGTTGCTGCTGGCCGCGTCGAGAGCGGCGAGGGAGCCGCTGGTCAGCGCGAGGCCGATACCGAAGACGACCAGACCCTGCGCCTGGTGTCGGACGGCGCCGCCCCGCCCGCGCACCCCGAAGGTCAGCCGTCGGTTGGCGGCGGTGTTGGCGACCGCCGAGACCAGCAGGGCCAGCGCGTTGGCGATCTGCGAGCCGCCGAACTGGCGGAAGACGCTGTAGAGCACCAGGTAGAAGAGGGTCGACAGACCGCCGACGACACAGAACCCGACGAGCTGGCGGGCCAGCCCCTTCGGCACGTCCTGCACATCCCGGTCGCGCGGGTCGTCGCCGAACGGGCGGGCGATCCGGTCCAACGGCAGCGCGCCGGTGGCGAGGGCCTTGCCCACGCGCCACACCCCCTTCAGGTCGTCGGTCGCCGTCTTGACGATGTGGACGGTGGAGTTCGGGTCGTCGACCCAGTCGACGGGCACTTCGTGGATACGGAGTCCCGCGCGCTCGGCGATGACCAGCAGCTCGGTGTCGAAGAACCAGCCGGTGTCCTCGACGAGCGGCAGCAGGACCTGCGCCACGTCACGCCGGATGGCCTTGAAGCCGCACTGCGCGTCGGAGAAGCGGGCCTGGAGCGAGCCGCGCAGGATGAGGTTGTAGGCGCGGCTGATGAACTCGCGCTTGGTGCCGCGCACCACCCGCGAGCTGCGGGCGAGCCGGGAGCCGATCGCCAGGTCGGAGTGGCCCGAGATGAGCGGGGCCACCAGCGGGAGCAGGGCGTTGAGGTCGGTGGACAGGTCCACGTCCATGTAGGCGAGGATCGGGGCGTCCGAGGCGGACCAGACGGTCCTGAGGGCCCGGCCGCGGCCCTTCTGCTCCAGCCGGAAGGCCCTGACCTCCGGGATCTCCGCCTCCAGCCGCTGCGACACCAGGGGGGTGGTGTCCGTCGACGCGTTGTCCGCGATGGTGATGCGGAACGCGTACGGGAACGTGTGCTTGAGGTGCTCGTGCAGTCTCAGCACACACGGCTGGAGGTCCTTCTCCTCGTTGTAGACGGGGATCACTACGTCCAGGACAGGCGTACCGGCGTCGCCGGCCGGGAGGTGCTCCCGCGCCGGCAGGGTGCCGGGAGAAGAGTCGGTTCGCATGCCAACGACTCTGGTCAGGCCCCCTGTTGCGCCCATATGGCGGCGCTGTGCTGTGCCTGTGAGTGCGATTGCCAGTTCGTTTCGGGCGCCGGGTGCGGGGTCACGGGACCGACGGCGGGCAGGTGCATGGTGAACACGGTTCGGCCGGGAACGCTGTCCACCGTCACGGCACCGCCGTGCGCGGTCGCTACGGCCTGCACGATGGCGAGGCCGAGGCCGGTCGAACCGGAGGCACGGGAGCGTGAGGAGTCGCCGCGCGCGAACCGTTCGAAGACGTGCGGGAGCAGCTCGGACGGGATGCCCTGGCCGTTGTCCTCGACGTCCACGCACATCCAGGGGCCGCGCCGCTGCACGCGTGCGGTGACGGTCGTCCCCTCCGGAGTGTGTTTGCGGGCGTTGCCGAGCAGGTTGATGAGCACCTGCTGGAGACGGGCCGCGTCACCGGAGACGAGGGCGGGTTCGTCGGGCAGGTCCAGGCGCCAGTTGTGGTCCATGCCGGCCGCGCGGGCGTCGCTGATGGTGTCCACGACGAGCGGGATCAGGTCGGTCTGCTCGAACTGGAGCGGCCTCCCGGCGTCCAGGCGCGCGAGCAGCAGCAGGTCCTCCACGAGCAACGTCATACGGCCCGCCTCGGACTCGATACGGCCGAGAGCGTGCCGGGTGTCGGGGCCGACCTCTTCCCTGCCGCGCCTGGTCAGCTCGGCGTACCCGCGGATCGAGGCGAGCGGTGTCCGCAGTTCGTGACTCGCGTCGGCCACGAACTGACGCACCCGCATCTCGCTCTGCTGGCGTGCGTGCAGGGCTCCGTGGACGTGGTTCAGCATCCTGTTGAGCGCGGAGCCGACCTGGCCGACCTCGGTGTGCGGATCGCACTGCGACTCGGGCACCCGCTCGCTGAGATTCACCTCGCCGGTGTGGAGCGGCAGTTCGGAGACCCGGGTGGCGGTGTTGGCGACCCGGCGCAGGGGGCGGGTGGCGACGCCGACGAGCACATAGCCGGCGATGACGGCTGCGCCGAGGCCGGCTGCGGTGACGCTGATCTCCACGAGGATCAGGGTGTCGATGGTGGCGTCGACGTCCTTGGTGGGGAGGGCAACGTAATAGGCGGAGGTGTCGTTGCTGGAGTACCGGACGAGGTAGTCACCGATGCCGGGCAGCTCGACCTTGTGCTGCTTGCCGTCCTTGGGGACGGCGTTCAGCGCCTTGATCTGGGCGGCCGTGAGGCTCTCGGCGTTCATCGCGAAGTTCTGGTCGGAGTCGGACTTCACTCCGCGCTTGGCGTCAGTGATCTTGCCCTTCTCCACCTTGGCCGCGATCGTGCCGTCAGGCCCCGGGCCGGTGGCCAACTTGGCGGGGGTGTTCGGCTGAATGCCCTGCCCGCCGAACTCGCCGTTCTTGCCGCTGCCGGGCTTCCCGAGCGGGAAGTCGCGCGGCGCGGCACGCGACGAGGTCTCGTTCAGCTTGCCGCTCAGCTGTTCGTACAGATGGGACCGCAACGCCAGTGTGGTCACCGTGCCGATCACCGAGCAGACCACGGCGATCAGCACCACGGACGCGACGACGAGCCGCGTCCGCAGGGTACGCGGCTTACCCGCACGCTTCTGCTTGCGCGGCCGTCGTCGCCCGCTCATCAGGCGGCGGGCTTGATGAGGTAACCGGCGCCACGCCGGGTGTGGATCATCGGCTCACGTCCCGCGTCGATCTTGCGGCGCAGGTAGGAGATGTAGAGCTCGACGACGTTGGCCTGGCCGCCGAAGTCGTACGACCACACCCGGTCGAGGATCTGCGCCTTGCTGAGGACCCGCCGGGGATTCCGCATGAGGAAGCGCAGGAGTTCGAACTCCGTCGCGGTGAGGTGGATGTTCTCCCCGGCCCGCGAGACCTCGTGGCTGTCCTCGTCGAGGGTGAGGTCACCGACGACCAGCACGGACTCGCTGCGGCGGTCGGCCGCACCGGAGCGGCGGATGAGCCCGCGCAGCCGCGCCACGACCTCTTCGAGGCTGAACGGCTTGGTGACGTAGTCGTCGCCACCGGCGGTGAGCCCGGCGATACGGTCCTCGACCGCGTCCTTCGCGGTCAGGAACAGCACCGGCACATCGGGCAGCTCGCGGCGGAGGCGCCCGAGGACGGTCAGGCCGTCCATGTCGGGCAGCATCATGTCGAGAACGACGGCGTCGGGCCGGAACTCCCGCGCGGTCTGCACGGCACCCGTGCCGTCTCCCGCACTCCGGATCTGCCAGCCCTCATAGCGCAGGGCCATGGACAGCAGTTCGGTGATCGACAACTCGTCGTCCACCACAAGCACTCGGACGGGGCTCCCGTCCGGCCTCAGCAGTTCGGTGCGCCCCTGGGGCGAGGTCGTGGTCATGGTGAACACCCTGTCGGGGGCCCCTGAGAACACCCTTTCGGGAATCTGTGATTTTCCTGAGAAACACACAGGCAGCTCTCAGGGAACGCCTGGGGAATCCCTTGTTCGGTGACCGGCACAGCGCAGCCTCCCCCGTCAGAACAACCCGTCCTGAACCCCCGCCGCCTCCTTGAACTCCCGTATCGGCACGGTGTTCTCCGCGTTGTCCGCTCCGGTGACCGGGACCAGCTCCCACCCCGTCATCAGCCGTGTGTCCAGTACGACGACCCCCTTGCCCTCCGCCAGCAGGTGCAGGTCGGGCCCGGCGGCCGCGAGCAGCCGGCCCCCGACGGTGCCGCCCGCGACGAGCCGGCTCACCTCACCGACGGCGGTGGGCAGCCCGGCGAGGCCGAAGACCCCGACGTGGTCGACCGGTTCGTACGGCGCGCGCTCCAGGGAGTCGGGCCAGCCGCCCAGCACCACCGCCCGCGCGTGCAGTTCGGCGATCTCGGCGGCCCGGTCGGTGGCCGACGCGGGCAGCAGGGACCGTACGGCCCGCTTGTCGCCGTAGGGAATGCGGTCGGGCACCGAGAGCGCCGCCCGCAGGAGTTCCTCGGTGCGTCGCGCCGCCATGAGCGGGCCGGTGCCCAGCCAGCTGAAGCAGACGGCACCCTGCTCCAGCAGCCGCGCGGACCCGCGCTCGTGCGCGGTGATCCCGACCTTGACCAGCCCTGGCCCGAACCACGCCAGATATACCCGGTAGGGCCGGGGGTCGTCCGCGATGGTGTCCGCGGCCACGGAGTGCGCCCGGTCCAGCCGCGCACACTCCTCGCACCGCGCCCCCGTGCTCCGCTCCGACACCGCGGCCCGCGCCGCACACGCATGCCCCCGCGCTCCCACGCATATCCGCACACCCCCCTCCGCGACCCCGAAGGCCACCCGCTTCCCCCAGGTCAGCGCACTGTGCCGCCCGCCGTCCCAGCGCAGCACGGGACCGTCCGCCGACCACGACAACCCCGAGCACTTCCATCCCTGTGCCATCTCTCACGAGGGTAGGGGGCAGCACTGACAACGCCGGTCGCGCGAGAGCGGAGGGCCGGCCCGACACCAGCCCGGCACCGGTCCGGCGACCGCGCTCCATGAGGGAACGGAGGCGGAAGACCAACCCACCCGACATCGTCCCGTCCCTCCCCCCACGACGGCGGGGCCGACGGAAGTCACCCGGCCGACTCCGCGGGGACGGGTTCCGCCTGCCCGGCCGCCCCACCCCTCGGCTCGACCGCCGTGACGCGCGAGCCTCCCCGCCCCGCCATCCGGCACCCCACACACCCGGGATGCCCGTCCCGCGCGCTCGTGTCCCGTACGCGCATCCCCCACTGCTCGCGCGGCCGGCGCCCCGGCGGCTTGCCCCAGCCGGACAGGTGCAGGGCCCAGGTGACGAGGGCGCTGACCAGGGTTGTCGCGAGGCCGACAGCGATCAGCGCGGTCGACACCATGCACACCCCCACTCCCAGCACGGACGTCCCGACGGTGGCGATGGCGACACCGGTCCACCCCGCGACCGTGTGCCCCTCGTCATACTGATGTGCACTCACAGATCCTCCTCGACCCGATCCCTCACTTCCTAAGAAGTTTAGCGAAGAAATCTCTCACCATCTAAGAGAATCAGGATTCCGATGCACGCCGAACCCCGCCCCACCGCCACTCCGGCCCAGGCGCTGGAGGCGATGGACTTCTTCATCGCCACCGCCCACCTCGGCCAGCAGGAGATGGCCCAGCGGCTGGGTCTGAACGTCACCGACCTGCTGAGCTTCGCCTGCGTCCTGAAGGCCGGCGAGAACCTCCTCACCGCGGGCGACCTCGCCGAACACGCCCACGTCACGACCGGCGCGGTCACCGGCATCCTCAACCGCCTCGAACGCGGCGGGTACGTCACCCGCGTCCCCGACCCCACCGACCGCCGCCGCGTCCGGGTCGCCGCCCGCCCCGACGCCGTGGCCAAGGTCGTCGCCCTCTACCAGCCGTACTACGACCGCCTCGACGCCGTCTTCGCGGAGTACTCCGCCGACGAGATCGCCGTACTCCACGACTGGTTCAGCCGTACGACGAACCTCGCGCTGGAGTACATCGAGGAGCTGCGGGCGAAGGACGCGGAGGGCAGGTAAGGGGAGGGCAGGTAAGGGGCTTAAGGGGGCCTCCCCACCCCGGAGGGTAGAGCCAGCCCCACCATGAGTTCGGGAGGGCACTCCATCGTTCCGGCGAGCGCGCGACGGCATCGTTGATCTCACCCTGATCCACCCGGATCAGGCAGAGAAGCCGCGCCGAGCCGGAGGAAACCACCATGGAGACGCAGACGGCCGACAGGACCCAGTCCCCGTCCGCTCCGGCTTCCCCCTCCGCCGCCCCCGGCCCGATCGCCTCCTTCGTCCGCTTCGTCGTCTGCGGCGGCGGCATCGGCATCCTCTCCAGCTTCGCGGTTCCGCTGGTCGCGATGACGATGCCGTGGGCGGTCGCGAACGCGGTGATCACGGCGGCCTCGACGCTCCTGTGCACCGAACTCCACGCCCTGTTCACCTTCGGCACCGGCCGCCGCCCGGGCCTGCGCGAACACTTCCAGTCCTCCGGCTCGGCGATCGCCGCGTACGCCGTCACCTGCGCCGCGATGTTCCTCCTGCACACCGTCCAGTCCTCGCCGAGCATGGTCACGGAACAGGTCGTCTACCTCAGCGCCTCCGCCCTGGCCGGCATCGGCCGCTTCCTGGTCCTGCGCCTGTTCGTCTTCGCCGGCACCCGCAAGCCGGGGCGCCCGGCGGCCCGGACCACGCCCCTGCCCCGCCCGGTGCTGTCCCGGGCGGCGGTGGGCACGGCCTGCTGACCGAGGCCGCGACTGCGTATGTCCGGGGGGAGTGAGCCCCGCCGGGTCGCCCCCTCGAACTCGACGGCCGGGACCTTCAGCGGCGTCGGGGCGCAGGCAACTGACGCAACGCGCCCCTAACCCCTTCTACGGCGCCGCCATCGACTCGGTGCTGTCGGGCTTTCGGAGACGGGTGACGTGGTCTCGGCGGCGTCGATGGCGGCGATGGCGTCGTACAGCGGATGCGGCTGGGAAGGCGACGACCACTGGACCCTCGAGACGGTTGGCACGTGGTGGCGAGAGTGCGGGCGAGCGGATTCTGCCCATCGCAGCCGAACCGGGCGCGAGGGACTCCGTCCGCTTCCGCGACCACTACCTCGACGAGTTCACGGGCCGCCAGTGCACGAGAATCCGTCCGCCAGGATCCCGGCAGACGGGTACGACAGCGACCGTGGGAGGGCTGGCGTCCCCCTGGAGGTACAGCTGGCCCCACCCTGGATTGGGCGGCCGGCCACATGTCGCCGTCACGGGGTCAGCGGGATCGTAGAACCCATCGGAACCCCGTCCCAGGCCCTCTCCGGAAGGAACTCCCATGAGCCAGCTGCCGTCTCCCTCGACCGAGTTCACCCCCCACACCCCCGAGAGCGAGCTGACTCCCCTCCTCACCGCCTGGGACCTGGCCCACCCCACCACTCCCGACCCCGACTGGCGCCACCTGCTCGACGAGATCGCCCACCCACGCACCACCCAGGCCTTCCACAGCCTGGCAACGGCCGCATGACGGCACACCACCCCGACGCGCAGACCGCAAGAGGCCCCGGAGCACCGGCTCCGGGGCCTTCGTCCGATGTCCTTACACGATCACCAGGAACATGATCCACATGATCCCGGTGACGGCCGGCATCAGATACGCGAGCAGGAGTCTGGACTCCAGCCCCGGCGATCTCGTGCAGGAGACCGTGTCCGCATAGGCACGCGGGTCTGCGCGCCCACCACCAGGAGCTGCACGAGCTGATCGACGCGAGCACGCTGGTGGGGCACGGGCTGATCGACGCCACAGCGGTGCATACCGCGCTGGACGTCGCCGCGGCGGGGATCGGCCGGCCGCCGCTGCCCGCGCTGGAGAACTTCCTCATCACGTCCTGGTGGCTGTCGCACACCATGGTCCTGGCCCCGACCGGGGGTGCCCGGGCAACTTGCGGGTCCGCCCTGTCATAGGCGTCAGCCGTGGCCGAAGGGCCGCCGCGGTGGCCACGCACGAGAGCGATGTGCTCGACGAGGTCACCGAACGCAGGCTGCTGACCAGGAACCTGCGGACCGCGACCGCCCTGAAGGACCCTAGAGTCCTCGGGCCGGTGATCGCCGGTGTGACCGCAGGGGGCTTTCAAGCCGCTTCGAGGAAGGGGTAGTCGGTGTAGCCCTCGGCGTCCAGCCCGTAGAACAGTTCCGGCCGCGGCTCGTTCTCGGGGTGGCCGCCGTGCCAGCGCTCGACCAGGTCGGGGTTGGCGATGAGGGCCCGGCCCACGGCCACGGCGTCGGCGTGGCCGGCCTCGATCTGCTGGAGCGCCTGCTCGCGGGTGGTCTGCCCCCCGCCGAGGGGGCCGGTGTTGACGATCAGCTTGCCGGCGAAGCGCCGGCGCAGCTCCTGTACCAGGTCGCCGCCCGGCTCGGCGTGCAGGACGGACAGGTAGGCCAGGCCCAGCGGGCGCAGTTGGTCGAGCAGGGTGCCGTAGGTGGCCAGGACGTCGTCCCGGTCGGTCTCGAAGACGTCCCCGAAGTCGACCTCCGGCGAGATCCGCAGCCCGACCCGCTCGGCACCGACGGCCTGGGCGACCGCCGTGACGACCTCGACGACGAAGCGGGCGCGGTTCTGCGGCGAGCCGCC
The DNA here is from genome assembly GCF_040651535.1 of Streptomyces sp. NPDC048420. Lineage (NCBI taxonomy): Bacteria > Bacillati > Actinomycetota > Actinomycetes > Kitasatosporales > Streptomycetaceae > Streptomyces > Streptomyces sp. NPDC048420. Next base: position 400,222 of record NZ_JBEZKG010000002.1, on the reverse strand, counting down.
GTATCCGTCGGTGCGCTGGTTGGCCGCCGGGGAGAGGAACTGGTGGAGCAGGTAGCCGTTGGCGCCGTGGATTTCCACGCCGTCCGCTCCCGCCTCGATGGCCCGGCGGGCCGCGGCGACGAAGTCCTCCAGGGCTGCACGGACCTCTGCGGTGGTCATCGCTTCCGGTACGGGGTAGGGCTGCTCGCCCTTCTCGGTGAACGTCTCGCCGGTCCTGGCGATCGCACTGGGAGCGAGGACGCGGCGGCCGCCGTTGATGTCGGGGTGGGTGCCGCGGCCGGCGTGCATGATCTGCAGGACGATGCGGCCGCCGTCGGCGTGCACCGCCTCGAACACCCGCTGCCAGCCGGCCGCCTGCTCGTCGGTGGCGATGCCCGGCTCACCGACATACCCCTGCGACGCGTGGTCGGGGTAGGTGCCCTCGGCGATGATCAGCCCGACGCTCGCCCGCTGCCGGTAGTACTCGACCATCAGGTCCCCGGGGATGCCTGAGGAGCCGGCCCGGACCCGGGTCATCGGTGCCATGACGACGCGGTTGGCGAGCTCGATCTTCCCGAGAGAGACGGGGGAGAAAAGCGACGGAACGGGCGAAAATTCTGAAGTGTTGGCAGACATGGGTTTCTTTCTTTCTGTAATACGGAGGGGAACGGGATGAAGGTCTGCGACGCAGGGGGTCCACGCTGTCCTGGCGGAGGCGCGGATGCGGTCCTCGGGCAGGCGTGGGCCCGCTGACGGTGACGCGGTTCCAGGACCGCGATCGGGGTGGGGGTGATGTTGGCGGCGAACGCGGTGAGAGCCGCATGCCGTCGGTGTCGGCGTCGGTGTCGGCGTCGACGCCGGTCAAGCGCAACCGCCCGCCGGAGTGCGGGTGTTCACTCCTTGCGCACGATCAGCAGCCGGCCAGGTGACGAAGTCATGGGTGCCGCCGCCGGAGCCGGTACGGATCGGTGTCTGCACCCCGCGCCGCGACCGACTCCCTCGACGCGCCCCCGCGAAGAGGCTCGCCCATCGGACAGCCTGCTTCACGAAAGCGCGAGGCTAGGGCTAGCTGAGCGGGACATCCGCGACACCCTTGAGGTGGCTGAACGTCTCCAGGGAGTACCGGCCGTGGTAGCGGCCCATGCCGCTTTCGCCGACGCCACCGAAGGGCAGGCCGGTCATGAGCAGCTGCATCACCGGCTGGCCCCAGGCGACGCCGCCGGAGGACGTCTCGTTCACCAGGCGCGACTTGATGGCCTCGGACTCGGTGAAGGCGTAGAGCGCGAGGGGCTTGTCACGTTCGTTGATGAAGGCGATGGCGGCATCGAGGTCTTCGACTTCCACGACGGCGATGATCGGACCGAAGATCTCCTCCTGCATGGCCGGCGATGCGGGGTCGACATCGGTGAGCACGGTCGGTGCGATGAACAGGTCGTCACGGTCGTGCTGGCCTCCCACCGCCGCCCGGCCGGAATCCAGCAGACGAGTGAGCCGGTCGAAATGCCGCTCGTTGATGATCCGGCCGAAGTCGGCCGCGGTCTGCGGAGCGGTGCCGAACTGAGCTTCGACCGCCGCGCGGAGGGCGGGAACCAGTGCGGCAGCGGTGGCAGGATCGGCCAGAACGTAGTCGGGGGCTATGCACTGCTGCCCCGCGTTGCCGAACTTGGCGCCGACCAGCCGCTTCGCGGTCTCGTCAACGTCCGCGTCAGGTGCCACGAAGACCGGCGACTTGCCCCCGAGTTCGAGCGTGACGGGGGTGAGGTGCTTGGCGGCCGCGGCCATGACGACCCGGCCGACCGTGCCATTGCCGGTGTAGAAGATGTGGTCGAAACGCTCTGCCAGAAGGGCCGTGGTCTCCTCGGCGCCCCCCTCGACCACCGAGAGCACGTCAGGGTCGAAGTACTCGCGCAGGAGGCGTGACGCGACCGCCGAGGTGTGCACCGAGATCTCGCTCGGCTTGGCCACCACGGTGTTCCCGGCGGCCAGTGCGCCGATGATGGGGTCGATGAGAAGGTGCAGCGGGAAATTCCACGGGGCGATCACCAGGACGACCCCGAGCGGGTCGTACGTGGTGTAGGCCGTGGTCGTGGGACCGAAGTGGGCGGGAACCTCCACCGGGCGGGGCTGAAGCCAGCTCTCGAGATTCGCCAGCGCCTCGTCGATGTCGGCGACGGTGAAGTCGATCTCCTGCGTCTTCGCCTCGGCGGGGTTCTTCCTCAGATCCGCCCAGAGCGCTTCGATCAGCTCCTGCTCGTTCTCCACCAGCAGGGCCCGCAGCCGCCGCAGCTGGTCGACGCGCCAGTCCAGTGGGCGGGTGACGCCGGTGTTGAACGTCTTACGAAGGCGGCCGACCACCTCCGCCGCCGTCTCGCTCTGGCGGGTCCTCGACTCGGTCCCCTGTGTTGCGGTCATGGGATGTACTCCGTTCCTGATGCAAGCCACGCCCCGGCTGCCATCCAGCCGGGCACAGTGGCCAGCGTGCTGGACGATCCGGTATCCACCCAGGTCACGGCTTTGTGTACATCCGCTGTGCCTACCACTGACTGGGGCAGGCTGGTGTGCGTCCGACCGGGGATACTCGAGGCATGGACGAATACCCCGAACCGGTGCACGAGCCCGCCGACGGCGCTCTGGACCCGCGTGCCGATCTCAGCGAGTTCCTGCGCACCCGGCGGGCCCGGCTGAAGCCGGAGGACGTGGGACTGCCGGACTTCGGGCGGCACCGGCGGGTGCCGGGGCTGCGCCGCGAGGAGCTGGCACAGCTGGCCGGGGTGTCGGTGGGGTACTACACGCGCCTGGAGCAGGGCAACGGGCAGCACGTGTCGGCGGAGGTCCTCGACGCCATCGCCCGCGCGCTGCGGCTGAGCGATGCCGAGCACGCCCACCTCACGCACCTGGCGAAGCCGAGACAGAAGAAGAAGCCGGCCGGCCGCGCCCAGCAGGTGCGGGGCCCCCTGCGGACTCTGCTGGACACCATGGACGGCGTCCCGGCGACCCTTGTGGGACGGCGGGGGGACATCCTCGCCTGGAACCGGATGGCCGCGGCGGTCTTCGGCGACTGGGCCGAGCTGCCCGAGCACGAGCGGAACTGGGCGCGGCTGGTGTTCCTCAGGCCCGAGTACAGCGACCTGTTCGTGGACTGGGAGGACAAAGCGAACGACGTCGTCGCTCAGCTGCGCCTGGACGCCGGCTCCCATCCAGGCGACCCCCGGCTGTCCGCGCTGGTGGGCGAACTCTCCGTGAAGAGCCAGGAGTTCCGGCGACTGTGGGCCACCCACGACGTCAAGGAGAAGTGCCACGGCGTCCAGCGCCTGCACCACCCGCTCGTCGGCGAACTCGACCTCCGCGTCGAGTCGTTCCGCCAGGCCGACGCCCACGAACGGATGCTGGTGACGTACCACGCCGAACCCGGTTCCCCGTCGGCGGAGGCACTACGACTGCTGGCCAGCTGGGGTACCGACGCGACAAGGGCGGGAGCCGGGATGCCGCCGGCACGCACGGCTTGATGAACAGTTGATCATCGGTAGTTGGCTGCGCGCCACGCCCAGCGTCCCTTCGCACGCCGGACGCCTCCGGGGGCGGTGTCGGATTCAGGACGGCGCGGGCGTGCTGCGGGTGGGCAGTGGAAGAACGGTGCCGCTGCTGACTTCTCCCCGCACGTCTGCCGCGTCGACATCAGATACCGCTCCAGGTGACGCACCCGCAGTTCCTCCACCCGTCGCGGCGGTTCCGTGAGCCCGTTGACCGTGGACACCTCCCGGTCCCGGCTCGTGTCCTACAGACGAGGTCCACGCTCGTCGCGACGACGGCCACCCGTACGCCGCCCGGTCATCCATGGACGCGCGCGCCAGTCAACGCTGGCCTCGCGCGAACCACAGAAAGTCGAAGTACGTGCGCAGATCCCGGGCTGACTGGCTGACTACAGCTTTGGCCAGCTACCCAACGCGAGGTCCGCGACTTGCAGCAGCTCAGGGCGGGAACTCCCACTCGTGGCCTGGACGGCGATCCCATTGGCGACTGTTCTCAGGTAGAGCGCAAGAAGATGAGGATCTGCGGAAGGCGGAAGGTCACCGGCGTCCACCGCCTGTTGAAACCGGCGCGTCAGGTGGGCTATCCCGTCCTCACGCCATGCGATGAGTGCGTCTCGGACTGGGCGGCTGTCATCCCCGGTGGCCAACGCACCCTGCACGCCAAGACAGCCCGTGGGGAATCCCGGCATGGTTGCCGCCTCGACCGTCCCGTGGAGCACGGCAGTAGCCACGGCTTGACTGGTGGGCTCTGCCAGGGCTCGAGCGAAGTAGGCGGTCAAGCCCTCGGTGTACCGCTCCAGCGCCTTGTAGAAGAGGTCTTCTTTGCTGCCGAACGCCCTGTACAGGCTGGGGCGGCTGATACCCATCGCTTCCGTGAGGTCGTCAAGGCTGGCGCCCTCGAAACCCTTTGACCAGAACACCAGGACTGCACGATCGAGTGCCTCGTCGATGTCGAACGCGCGGGGCCTGCCAGGAGGGACCGGTGTCGTCGAGCTCATTTCTTCATCCTACCCCTTCGGTACCGATCGGTACGGATGTGGTAACGTGTTTCGTACCAATCGGTACGCTATACGGAGAGGTGACATCGTGTCACAGACCGTACTCATCACTGGCGGGACCTCAGGCATCGGCTTGAGCCTCGCGCAATCCTTCGTGGAGCTCGGGGCATCAGTCGTCGTCTGCGGGCGTTCGCAGGCCGCGCTTGACCGATTCGCGCAGGCACACCCGCAGGCGCTGGCCGTGCGGGCCGATGTGACGGACGCAGCTGATCGGGCCGCGCTGTTGCAAGCAGTCGCTGATCGCTTCGGGCGTTTGGACGTGTTGGTCAACAACGCCGGTACGTTCGAGGAACGAGACTATGCCGCCGCCAAGAACCCCAACGCGACTCTCGATGACGAGGTGGCGTTGAACCTCACCGCACCCATCCACTTGACGGGTGAAGTGCTCGAGCGATGGCCAGAACCCGACGCGATCGTCTTCATCACCTCGGGGTTCGCTCTGGTCTCGCCCACTCGCGCGCCTACCCACGGCGCGGTGAAGGCCGGCCTGCACGGCTTCGCGGACGGTTTGCGCCGTCAACTCGCCCCGCAGGGCACCCATGTCCTCGAGGTCCTCCCACCGTCCACGGACACGCCCATGAATGCCGAAGCCACGGGGAAGAAACTGACTCCCGCACAGGTGGCGGCGGTCACGATGAAAGCTCTTCGGCGGCGGCGGAACATGGCTTTCCCCGGTCAGACGAAAGTCATGCCCGCCATGCTGCGCATCGCGCCGGGCACACTACGACGCGTCGTCTCCGAGCTCTGAACCCCATAGAAATCATCGCCGGTGCCGGAGACGAGGCCCAGGTTCCAGCCCAGCCGCGGCAGGCGCCGCGGCGGCGGTGATTCCGGCGACGAGGAGAGTACGGCCGCAAGCTGCGGCTATCGGCGTACGGCCGTACCGGTCGACGAGCCAGCCGGTCAGCGGGGAGGGCAATACAGACATCACGTCACGTACCGCGACCGAAGTCAGTGTGGCCCAAGGGGCCCCTCATGCCGCCGTCAACGCCGCCAGCGCGCGGTCCATCGCGGCGTTGAATTCCTCCGGCGTCAGCGGCAGCCGGGACTTGACGTCCCGACTCCACTGGTCGGCGAGGACCTCGGCGGAGCCCGCCTCGACACCGTCGAGCGCCGCGTCGGCCAGATCCGACGGCGCGAGCTTGGCCACGGGCCAGCCCGCGGCCATGTCGGTGTCGGCCAGGCCGAGGTGCACCGCTGTCACGAGCGTGCCCTGCTCGGCGAGTTCCAGGCGGACGCCGTTGGTCATGGCCCAGGCGGCGGCCTTGGTCAGGTGGTAGGCATTGGCGCCCCTGCCCCCGAACCATGACATGGCGGAGAGGACGTTGACGATCGCGCCCCCGCCGTTCCTGGCGAGCGCCGGCGCGAACTCCCGGATCATTCCCAGGTGGCCGAACATGTTGGTCTCCAGCTCGTGCCGCACCGCGTCCAGCGAACCGGTCACCAGGTCGGTCCCCGTACTGATTCCCGCGTTGTTGATGAGCAGCGAGACGTCCGGGGCGGCCTCGGCGGCGGCCCTCACGGATGCGGGATCGGCGATGTCGAGGGGCAGCACCTCGACCCCGGGCAGGTCCACGCTCTCGGGTCGGCGAGCCGTCGCGTAGACCTTGCGGGCGCCCCGTTCGAGCAGCCTCTGGGCGAAGGCGCGGCCCAGGCCGCGGTTGGCTCCGGTGACAAGGGCAACTGAGTCGTTGATGTCCATGCCCAGCACGCTAAAACCTGACGTCAGCGTCAGAGGCAAGTGCTGCCGTGGCCGAGCGGCTGATCCGCATCGGCGAGGTGGCGCGGGGTGCCGACGTCTCGGTACGCGCCGTGCGCCACTACGAGCAGCAGGGGCTGGGCTGCTCGTCGCGGAGCGCAGCCCCTCCGGCCAGCGCCTCCACCGGCAGGATGCCGTCGCCCTTGACCAGCCGAAGGATCACGGAACTCCTTCCGTACTGGGACGCCGGGCACCGAGCCATGCTGCGCGCCGAGTGGGACGGCATCCAGGCCAAGGTCGACGACTTGCGGTCGCCCTGGACCACCTCGACGAGGTCATCGCCTTGACTCTGGACATCTACGCGCATGTGCCACTGACGTCAAAGGCCCCTTGGGATGATCCCAAGGGGCCTTTGATCTATGTGCACTCGGCAGGATTCGAACCTGCAACCTTCTGATCCGTAGTCAGATGCTCTATCCGTTAAGCTACGAGTGCTTGTTTTGTTTTCCCGCCGGTCCTTGCCCTTCCGGGCCGCTCGCGGCGACAGGAAGAACATTACATGACTGCCGGTCGCATGTGAAATCCGTTTGCCGTAGCCCTTGTGAGCTGCGGAAACGGGTCCGAGAGCGCTCAGGAACGACGAAGCCCCGGTCCAGTGGACCGGGGCTTCGGTGATCTTGCGCGGAGGCGGAGGGATTTGAACCCTCGATGGGATTGAAGTCCCAAACCGCATTAGCAGTGCGGCGCCATAGACCGGACTAGGCGACGCCTCCCGCACAGCCGCCCGCGCGAGCGCGAGTGGTGCGTGCAGATGATGACACAGCCGAAGGTCGCGCCACCAATCGGCTCCCACGGTACTAGGCGGGCGGGGGGCAGGGCAAAGTGCTTCCGCGCAACGTACGGCGCCGTCCGGCGTTAGTCAGGGCATGTCACACGTCATCCGGTTCCGCCGGCTCGCACGGTTGAGCCCGCTCCCCCTGTTCCTCGCCGCGCTCGCACCGGCCCCCGCCTCCGCGCACCCGGCCGACGGCGACCACCTCACCGTCACCGTCCGGGGCGCCGGAGGTGGTGCGGACGGGACCTTCGAGGTCGACTGTCATCCCACGCGCGGCAACCATCCAGATCCCGGCGGTGCCTGCGCCACCCTGGACCGGAACACCCGGTGGGGGCGCGACACCTTCGCCCCCGTCCCCGAGGGCAGCATCTGCACGATGCTCTACGGCGGTCCCGCCACCGCCCATGTCACGGGGACGTGGGCCGGGCGCCCCGTGGACGCCCGGTTCGACCGCAGCAACGGGTGCGAGACCGCGCGCTGGGACCGGTTCGTGCCGCTCCTGCCCGGCATGGACACCTGAGGCCCCCGAGATGCGGTCACACGTTCTACTTCACTTCGTCGTGCGACCTCCCTCTCATCCGGCTCCCCCGCACAACCGCTGCGCTTAGACTCCCTCGCGTGACACGTCGCGGGCCCCTTGGCAAGATGGCCGAACGGTCGGCAAGGTGCGGTAACAGGGAGGAAGCGTCTCGTGAGCAGCAGGCCATCCCGAGGCGCTGCTCGCCTCGCAGCCATTCTCGACGCGCTTCCCGACGCGTTGGTGCTGGTCAACGCCAATGGAACCGTCGTCAACGCCAACACCATCGCGCTGGAGGCGTTCGAGGCGCCGGGGACGGCTCTGGTGGGGCGGGGGCTCCTCGATCTGCTGCCCGAGTTCGACTCGCGGCTCATCCCGGGCTCCATGCGACGGCCCGACCACATGGACCCGCGCGGGCGCACCAAGCCGACCCGGATGGTGGCGCGCAGGACCGACGGCACCGAGTTCCCCGTCGAGGTCACCAGCGCGAACCTGGAGAACGGCCAGCAGGCCTACGACGGTTACGGCTACAGCGGCGACGAGCTGCTCATGCTCGTCGTACGGGACCTGACCGGGACCGTCGACACCGAGGCCGAGCTGGCCCGTTCGCAGCGGCAGACCGAGATGATCCTGCGGGCCGCGTCCGAGGGGGTCGTCGGTACCGACACCGACGGGCGGATCGTGCTCGTCAACCCGGCCGCCGCCCAGATACTGGGTTACCGGGCCAGTGACCTCGGCGGCCGCGAGCTGCACGACCTCATCCTGCACTCCCGCGCCGACGGCACCCCGTTCGCGTACGAGGAGTCCCCGCTCGCCGACACCCTGCGCTCCGGGCGCAAGCACCGGGTGCGCGGACAGGTGCTGTGGTCCAAGAAAGGCGAGAAGGTCCCGGTCGACCTGACCACGGCGCCCGTGCGCGACGGTGACCAGCTCGTCGGCGCGGTGCTCACCTTCACCGACCGGCGGCCCTACGACTCCCTCGCCGACGAGAAGTCCGCCGCCGAGAAGGCCCACGCGGAGGAGCTGGAGCGGCTCGAGGAGGAGCACGCCTCCGAGCTGACCGCGCTGCGCCAGAAGCACATCGCCGAGCTGGAGGAGCTCCAGGAGCAGCACGACGAGGAGCTCGCCGCCGGCGAGGAGCGGTACGCCGCCCTCGGGGAGCGTGAGAAGGACCGTTACGAGGCCCTCGCCGGTCGGCATGACCAACTGCTGACGCTGCTCGGGCGCTCGCTGCGCGGCCCCCTGGACGAACTGCGCCGTGAGCTGTCCGCGCTCGCCGCCGACGACGCCGGGCAGCTGTGGCCCGAGGCCAACCAGGTCCTGCACCACCTCTCGGCGGGCTACTCCCGCATCACCAACCTCATCGACAACGTCCTCGGCTACCAGCTCCTCGACGCCGGCACCGACAGCATCGGCCGTACGAAGGTGATGCTCGACGCCGTCGTCGCCGCCGGTGTGGACGGCGCGGTCGAGCTCATCGGGCCCGGCCGCGTCCAGTTCGCCGTGCACGCGCCGCCCATCGAGGCCGAGGTCGACGCCCAGCGCCTCGCGACCGCGCTCGCGCATCTCGTCGCGGACGTCGCAGGGGTCGACGCGACCGGGAACTCACCCGTGTCCGCGGGCGGTTACATGGACAACACGGTCGTGGTGGCGGCCGCGCTGCGCGGCGAGAGCGTACGCATCGAGGTGCGCGGGCCGTACGCCGGGGGAGACCCGGTGCACGAGCCGATCGTGCGCGGGATCGTGCGCGCCCACGGCGGTGTGCTGCAGACGCACGAGGTGCCGGGCATGAGCGGCAGCGCGTACGTCCTCGAAGTGCCCATCGGCGGTGGGGCGGGGGCCGTCGCGGCGCCCGGTCCGGCCGCGCTGGAGGCCGCTCCCGTGGCGGCCGCTCCCGCCGAGGGCGGTGGGCGGCGGCGGGCCCGGCGGTCCTCCACCGACTCCTTCCTGGACGGCGATGTCCCGGCCGAGAACGACGACTCCGCGGCGCCCACCGGGCGGCGCAGGCGTCGGGCGGCGGCCGAGCAGGAACAACAGGCCGTGGCCGTGCCGGCTCAGGCCTCAGGCGATGACGGGGACGGTTCCGGCGGCACCGGGCGGCGGCGCGGGCGGTCCGCCGAAGGCGCCGAGGCCGGTGAGTTCACCGAGTCGGCGGATTCCGTGGAGTCCGGCGTCTCCGAGGGTGCGGTCATGACGGCCGCCGAGCATGCCGCGGGGTCCGCCGCCGTGGGCAGCGGTCTCGGCGGGACCGTGCCGCCGCAGGGCGTGCCCATGCCCGCGGGGCGCCAGGCCCGGCACGACGGCGGAGAGCAGCACGCGCTGCCTGCGGCGTTGCCCGCGGGCGGCTCCGCCCAGTCGGGGCAGGGTCAGATCCAGGTGGCCGGACAGGGTTCGTCCGGTGCCGGCACACCGCAGCAGGACGGACGCCGACGGCGTGCCCTCGCCGCCGCGTCGGAGCGGGCCGCAGCGCAGGAGGCGGCCCCCCGCTCGGTGTTCGCCCTCCCGCCCGCCGAGGCGGACCGTCCGGCCGACGGCCCGGACGCGGCGGGTGCCGCGCAGGTGCAGGCAGCGCAGGCGCAGGGACTGGCTCAGGTACAGGGGCCGACTCAGGTGCAGGCAGCGCAGGCGCAGGGACTGGCTCAGGTACAGGGGCCGACTCAGGTACAGGGGCCGGCTCAGGTACAGGGGTCGGCTCAGGTACAGGGGTCGGTTCCGGTTCCGGGGCAGATCCCGGGCCAGGTTCCGGGCCAGGTCCAGGCACAAGTCCCCGGTCAGCTGACGCAGACGCCGGGTCAGCTTCCGGTCCCTGGGCAGGCGCAGGTTCCGGGCCAGGCGCAGGCTCCGGCTTCCGCCCCCGCCGCGGCCAACGGACTCGCCCAGATTCCCGGCCAGGCCGTCCCGGTTCCCGTCCCCGGTCAGCCCGTCCCCGCCGACGGTCACGGCGACGAGGGTCGGCACGACGCCGTCCCGCACGACCAGGCCGACGACCACACCCCGCCGCAGCCGCACCCCACCAACGCGCCGACGGGCCGCCGTCGCCGGGCCGTGGCCCAGCCGGCGGAGGCCGCCGGTACGCCCGCATCGGGCCAACCCGTTCCGACGGCAGTCCCTACGGCCCCTGCCCAGCAGGTCCCCGCGGCGGTGCCGCCGGGCCACTTCCCGGGTGTCCCCGTGCAGAACGCGACCGGACAGGCCGGTCTGGTCCCGCAGAACGTGCCCGCCCCGGCCTCGCCCGTCCACGCGGCCGCCCAGGGACAGCCGGTACCCGGACAACCGGTGCCTGGACAACCGGTGCCCGGACAGCCTGTACCTGGACAGCCCGTGCCCGCCCAGCAGGTCCCCGGGCACCCCGGCGTCCCGGCCCAGGCCGGACTGGCCCCCGCCCAGGCCGTTCCGGCCCCCGGCGGACCCCTGCCCGCCGAGGCACCCCAGCCGTGGCCCACCGCCCAGGGCACGCCCGGCGCCGACACGCCCGTACCGGCGAACGGCGCCGCCACCGCCGTACCCCCGAACCAGCCCGCTGCCCAGCCCGCGCAGGGTCCCGAAGCCGGGCAGGCCGCCTTCCCCCTGGGCGCGGAGACGGCGGCGCAGGCCCGGGCCGCGCAGCCGCTGCCCGCCGAGGCCGCCGGTACGCCGGCCGCGCCCGTCGCTCCCTCCGCGCCCGTTGACCCGAACTCGACGCAGGGGCGGGCGATCAGTGTGCGGACGCTCGGTCAGGGAGTCCCGTTCACCCGGCAGGCGGCCCAGGTGCAGCAGCCGGGGGCGGCCACGCCTCCCCCGCATCAGTCGAGCGGTTCGGGGCGGCGGCGCAAGCTCGGCACCCGGCCCGAACCGGTGGCCGCCGCGGCTCCGGAGCAGACGGCGCGGCCGCATCCGGTGGCCGAGCAGGCCGTACCGGCGCAGGCACCGCAGCCCCAGCCGTCGTTGGCCGGGCAGTCGCGGCTCACGCACGCCACCGAGGCGGCCGGACGGTCGTACGCCATAGGGGCGCCGGACGAGAACGCCGCCGAGGGGCCCGAACCGCTGGACGGTCCCGGTGGGGCCGTCGAGATCCCGGACACCCCGCGGCCGCAGCCGATGGACGACGAGCTGCCCCCGGAGCCGCTCGACAACCCGCGGCGGCTGCTGGTGTGGCCCGCGCCGGACGTGACCACTCAGCAGGCGCTCAGTGACCGTGGGTACCGGCCCGTCATCGTGCAGTCGCGTGAGGAGGTCGACGCGCAGATCGCGGCGTTCCCGGCCGCGCTGTTCGTGGACCCGCTGACCGGGCCGATCACGCGGACCGCGCTCCAGTCGCTGCGGCAGGCGGCGGTGGCCTCCGAGGTGCCGATCATGGTGACCGCCGGGCTCGGGCAGGCCTCGCGGGAGGCGGCGTACGGCGCCGACCCGGCCGTGCTGCTGAAGGCGCTGGCGCCGCGGGACAGCGAGCAGCACCCGCCGCGTGTGCTGCTCATCGAGGAGCACGCGGAGATCGCGCTGGCGCTGACGGCGACGCTGGAGCGGCGGGGGATGCAGGTCGCCCGCGCGGCGAGCGACGCGGACGCGGTGACGTTGGCCGGGCAGCTCAGGCCCAACCTCGTGGTCATGGACCTGATGCAGGTGCACAAGCGGCGGGCCGGGATCGTGGACTGGCTGCGGGCGAACGGACAGCTCAACCGGACGCCGTTGGTCGTCTATACGGCGGCTGTGGACCAGGCGGATCTGCCTCGGCTGGCGTCCGGGGAGACGGTGTTGTTCCTCGCGGAGCGGTCGACCAGTGCGGACGTTCAGTCTCGGATCGTGGATCTGCTGGCCAGGATCGGGACGAACTAGGCACGTCGATACGGCTCCGCGCCCCTGAAGGCCGTGCCGAGACGCCCTCCTACCTGGCGATCAATCTCCGCGCCGCCTCCTTCACCGACGCCCGAAGCCGGTCCCGGTCCGCCGGTTCCCCGCCCACCAGGAGAATTCGGTACGACGGTGGGCGTGTCGTTGTCCGCCGGTGAGGCTTCTGCCGTACGGCGATCAGGGCCCCCGGTGCCGGCGTGGGAGCCCTGATCGTCGTGTTCCCGTGCTTTTCAGAGCTGGGTGACGTCCAGTTCGCCCGCCGCGTACTGCCTGCGCAGCACCTTCTTGTCGAACTTTCCTACGCTCGTCTTCGGGACCGCCGTGATGATCGACCAGCGCTCCGGGAGCTGCCACTTCGCGATCTTGCAGACGTCGCTCGCGAGGAAGGCGCGCAGGGACTCGAAGTCGGCGGTGGAGCCCTCCTTGAGGACGACCGTGGCCAGGGGGCGCTCGCCCCACTTCTCGTCGGGGACGGCCACCACGGCGGCTTCGGTGACGTCGGGGTGCGACATCAGGGCGTTCTCCAGTTCCACCGAGGAGATCCACTCGCCGCCGGACTTGATGACGTCCTTGGCGCGGTCGGTGAGGGTGAGGAAGCCGTCGGCGGAGATGGTGCCGACGTCACCGGTCTTCAGCCAGCCGTCCTCGCTGAACTTGTCGGCGGGGCGCAGGGGTTCGGCGTCGGGTCCGTTGTAGTAGGCGCCGGCGATCCACGGGCCGCGGACCTCCAGCTCGCCCGCGGACTCGCCGTCCCAGGGCAGGCGCTCGCCGCCGGGGCCGGTGAGGCGGGCCTCGACGGAGGCCGGGAAGCGGCCCTGGGTGAGACGGTAGGCGAACTCCTCGTCGGTGCCGACGGCCTGGGCCGGCGGGCGGGCGATGGTGCCGAGCGGGGAGGTCTCCGTCATGCCCCAGGCGTGGAAGACCCGCATGCCCAGCTTGTCGAAGGCCTCCATGAGGGAGGGCGGACAGGCCGAGCCGCCGATGGTGACCTGGGTGAGGCAGGAGACGTCACGCGGATTCGCGAGCAGCTCGCCGAGCAGGCCCTGCCAGATGGTCGGGACGGCGGCCGCGTGGCTCGGCCGCTCCCGCTCGATCATCTCGGCGAGGGGCGCGGGCTGCAGGAAGCGGTCCGGCATCAGCAGGTTGACGCCGGTCATGAAGGTCGCGTGCGGCAGACCCCAGGCGTTGACGTGGAACTGCGGGACGACCACGAGCGAGGTGTCCTGGTCGGTCAGGCCCATCGACTGGGCCATGTTGACCTGCATGGAGTGCAGGTAGATCGAACGGTGGCTGAAGACCACGCCCTTGGGGTCGCCCGTGGTGCCGGAGGTGTAGCACATCGCGGCGGCCTGGCGTTCGTCCAGCTCGGGCCAGTCGTAGGTGGTGGGCTTGCCCGCGAGGAGGTCCTCGTACTCGTGCACGCGCACGTGGGAGCCTTCGAGGGCTGTGCGGTCGCCGGGTCCTGAGACCACCACGTGCTCGACCGTCTTGAGGTGCGGGAGCAGCGGGGCGAGCAGGGGAAGCAGCGAGCCGTTGGCGATGACGACCCGGTCGGCCGCGTGGTTGACGATCCACGCCAGCTGTTCGATCGGCAGGCGGAGGTTCAGGGTGTGCAGGACCGCGCCCATGGAGGGGATCGCGAAGTAGGCCTCCACATGCTCGGAGTTGTTCCACATGAGGGTGCCGACCCGCTCGTCCCCGGTGACGCCGAGGTCCTCGCGCAGGGCGTGCGCCAGCTGGGCGGCGCGGGCGCCGATCTCGGCGTAGGAACGGCGGTGCGGCTCGGGCTCACCGGTCCAGGTGGTCACCTGTGAGGTGCCGTGGATCGACGACCCGTGGGTCAGGATCCTCGAGATCAGCAGCGGTACGTCCTGCATGGTGCTCAGCACGGCGTCCTCCCGGTGGCGACATTGCCTGCGCGGTCGTAAGGGGTCGCGCCGATTCTGCGCACATACCGCGTGGTATGTCACTAGAGCCGGGCGATCGATCACGTCACGATGCCCTCACAACGGCCGGCTGACGCGAACGGTTCCCTGCCGGACGGCACCACCTCGCGTCACGCCCCCCGGCGGACGGCACCATTTCGCGTCACGCCCCCCCGGCGGACGGCACCATTTCGCGTCACGCCCCCCGGCGGACGGCACCACCTCGCATCACGACCCCCCGGCGGACGGCACCACCTCGCATCACGACCCCCCGGCGGACGGCACCACCTCGCATCACGACCCCCCGGCGGACGGCACCATCTCGCGTCACGATTCCCCGGCGCGCGAGACCGGCTCAGGGCAGCGGTTCTAGCGGGCGAGCACCAGTTCGGGGTCCTCGCGGAGCTTGCCCAGCGCCCGGGAGACCGCGGACTTCACGGTGCCGACGGAGACGCCGAGCACCTCGGCCGTCTGCACCTCGCTGAGGTCCTCGTAGTACCTGAGGACGACCATCTCCCGCTGCCGGACCGGCAGCTTCATGATCGCCCGCCACATCGCGTCGTGCAGCGCCTGCTGCTCGGCGGGGTCGCCCTCGCCTGGGACCGGGTCGGGCTCGGGGATCTCGTCGGTCGCGAACTCGTCGACCTTGCGCTTGCGCCACTGCGAGGTCCGCGTGTTCAACAGGGCCCGGCGCACATATCCGTCGAGGGCCCGGTGGTCCTCGATGCGCTCCCAGGCGACATAGGTCTTGGTCAGGGCGGTCTGCAGCAGGTCCTCGGCGTCGCTCGGGTTCGCGGTCAGCGACCTGGCGGTACGCAGCAGCACCGGCTGGCGGGCCTTCACGTACGAGGCGAACGAGGGGTACGCGAGGGTCTGCGTCGCCGGTACGGCGGCCTTCGAAGCGCTGGTGCAGACGGGTGTGGTCATGGCTCCACGCTAGGTTCGAGACCGCCTCCCGCTCATCGGCCACAGGTCCCGAAGACGACTCCGCCTCAGGTTGTAGAGGTGGGGCTGACTGCACCTCCTGAAGGTGGACGAGGGGGACACGTCTACTGCGGGTTTACCCCTGCGGGGTTACCCCTCTGCGGTGAGGACGAGCCCGGACGTGGGTACTCCGGTCCCCGCCGTCACCAGCACCCGCCCCGCCTCCGGCACCTGGTTCACCGCCGTCCCCCGCAGCTGGCGTACGGCTTCCGCGATGCCGTTCATACCGTGGAGGTAGGCCTCGCCCAGCTGGCCGCCGTGGGTGTTGAGGGGGAGCCGGGCCTCGCGTACGAAGTCCGCCGCCTCGCCCCTGCCGCAGAAGCCGAACTCCTCCAGCTGCATCAGGACGAACGGGGTGAAGTGGTCGTAGAGGATCGCCACGTCGATGTCCCCGGGGGTGAGGCCGCAGGTGCGCCAGAGCTGGCGGGCGACCACGTTCATCTCGGGGAGGCCGGTGAGGTCGTCGCGGTAGAAGCTGGTCATCTGTTCCTGGGCGCGGCCGGCGCCCTGGGCGGCCGCCGCGACGACGGCGGGCGGGTGCGGGAGGTCACGCGCGCGTGCGTGCGATGTGACGACGATCGCCTGGCCGCCGTCGGTCTCCTGGCAGCAGTCGAGGAGTCTGAGCGGCTCGACGATCCAGCGGGAGGCCGCGTGGTCGGCGAGGGTGATGGGGCGGCCGTGGAACCAGGCCGCCGGGTTCGTGGCCGCGTACGCGCGGTCGGTGACCGCCACATGGCCGAAGGCCTCAGGGGTGAGGCCGTAGGTGTGCAGATAGCGCTGGGCCGCCATCGCCACCCAGGAGGCCGGGGTGAGCAGGCCGAAGGGCAGGGACCAGCCGAGGGCGGCCCCCTCGGCGGAGGGTTCGCGGTACTGGACGCCGGAGCCGAAGCGACGGCCGGAACGCTCGTTGAAGGCGCGATAGCAGACAACCACCTCGGCCACGCCCGCCGCGATCGCGAGCGCCGCCTGCTGGACGGTCGCGCAGGCCGCGCCGCCGCCGTAGTGGACGCGGGAGAAGAAGGACAGCTCGCCGATGCCGCAGGCCTGGGCGACGGTGATCTCCGGGCTGGTGTCCATGGTGAAGGTGACCATGCCGTCCACGTCGGCGGGCGTGAGTCCGGCGTCGTCGAGGGCCGCGCGGACCGCCTCGGCGGCCAGGCGCAGTTCGCTGCGGCCGGAGTCCTTGGAGAACTCGGTGGCCCCGACACCGACGATCGCGGCCTGCCCGCCGAGCCGGTCACGCGCGCGTGTGCTCATTCGGCGCTCCCCAGAGTGAGGGTGGCCGTGCCCGTCACGTGGTTGCCGAGGCCGTTGGTCCCCACGATCCGGACGGTGACGACGGAGTCCTCCAGGCCTTCGGAGTCTTCCAGGGCTTCGACGGTTCCGGTCAACACCATGGTGTCCCCGGGGTAGTTGGGCGCTCCCAGCCTGATGGCCACCTTGTGGAGGGTGGCCCGTGGTCCGAAGTGGTCGGTGAGATAGCGGCCGACCAGGCCGTTCGTCGTCAGGATGTTCATGAAGACGTCCGGGGAGCCCTTCTCGCGGGCCAGCTCCGGGTCGTGGTGCACGTCCTGGTAGTCCCGGGAGGCGATCGCGCCCGCGACGATCAGGGTGCGGGTGATCGGGATCTCGATCGGTGGCAGCTCGTCCCCGGCCTTCATACGGCAGCCTCCTCGACGGCGCGGAAGACCGGCAGGGTGAGATCGCCGTCGTACGACTGGAAGGCGAGCCGCACCGGCATCCCGATCCGCACCTTGTCGTACGGCGTCCCGATCACGTTGCTGATCATCCGTACGCCCTCCGCGAGTTGGACCAGGGCGACGGCGTAAGGGGGGTCGAAGGCCGGGAACGGCGGGTGGTGCATGACGACGTACGAGTAGACCGTGCCCTCGCCGCTCGCCCGGACGGTGTCCCAGTCGGGGCCGCCGCAGTGGGCGCAGCCCGGGAGCCAGGGGAAGCGGAGGGTGGCGCAGGCGGTGCAGCGCTGGATGAGGAGTTCGTGCCGTACGACACCCTCCCAGAAGCCGGCGTTGTCGCGGTTGACGACGGGACGGGGGCGATGGGGACGGTGGGGGCGGGGTGGGGTCTTCCTCTGTTGCGCGGGCGCGTACTTGAGGATGCGGAAGCGGTGGGTGCCGACGAGGGTCGCGCCCACGTGGACGTCGGTGCGGGTGGTGACGAAGTGGCCGGTGCCGAGCTTGGTGGTCTTGCGGCCGGAGACCGACTCGATGACGGTGTCGAAGGTGATCTCGTCACCGGGGCGCAGGGGCCTGAGGTACTCCTGCTCGCAGTCGGTGGCGACGACCGAGGTGCAGCCCGACTCGTCGAGGAGGGCGAGGAGTTCGTCGTACGCCTGCGCGCGGCCGGTGGCGTGCCCCGTCAGACCGCCCATCGTCCAGGCCTGGAGCATGGTGGGCGGGGCGATGGCGTCGGGGCCGGTGTAGGCGGGGTTGGTGTCGCCGAGGGCCTCGCACCAGTGGCGGATCATGGGGGCGTTGACGGGGTCCTTGCCGGTGCCGGCGACGGCGGCGGGGCGGCCCTCGTAGGTCTTGAGCCGGGTCACCAGGTCGTCGTCCACGACAGTGCCCTTCCGGGTCGGGGTTTCTGACTGTCCGTCAGATTCAAGGGGATGTCAAGGTCGTTCGCCGGTCCCCGGAAACGCCTGCGCGGCGGCGCCGAAGCACCGCCGCGCGGACGTGTCACACCCCATGAAGCACACCCCGTCGGGGGCCGGTCAGCCCCCGCGTGTCACCACCACAGCGGGGTGAAGTTGACGGACGTGTTGTTGTTCCCCTGGTTGATGGCCGTGAACGCGGAGCCGTTGACCTGCGCGGTGTTGCTCTGGTTCGAGGCACCGGAGCCGACGGCGTTCTGCTGTGTGGTGGACGAGTTGCCGTTGTTGTCGTGCCCGACACCGCTGCCCACGATGCTCGCGACACCCGCGTTCGATCCGTCGTCCGCGAAGCCGCCGTTGTCCGCCGCCGCGACGCCGGTGAAGAGCGCGGCGGCGAGCGGGAGGGCGGAGACGGCGCCGATGACGCGGGCGGTACGGATGCTTGCCATGTCTTCCTCCAGAACCCGGCTTCCTAGCCGGAAGTACGTCAAGTGAGGCTGTTCACCGGGCAGTTGGCCGACCGCCCCGGTGTGGTGCACGACGTCGCGAGATCAGAGTTGCCCACCGAAACCCCGGCGAACCAGAGCGGAAGCGGTTATTCCCCCTGAAGCGTGAGGACAAGTCGATAAACCCCTTTCACGACTTCAGTCGGCAGGGTGGGGCGATAGGGACACTTGATCGCCAAGTGGGGCAACAGGGGAAGCGTTCCGGCGCATTTCCAGCCAATCGTCCGGCCCCGGCGAGTCGCGCCCGCCACCCCTTCCCTTTTTCGAACACGCGTACGAACATGGAGGCATGGCCACCACAGACCGGCAGGCCACGACGCTGGCCCTCGCACACGCCCTGTCAGCCGCCGAACGCGGACTGGCCGTCATCCCCCTGTCCCGCACCAAACTCCCCGCCCTGCGCTCCCCCCACCGCGACGACCCACTGGCGGCGCCCTGCCACGGCGAGTGCGGCTCGTTCGGCCACGGGGTCTACGACGCCTCGACCGACCCCGTCCGCATCCGCGAACTCTTCTCGGCGGCGCCCTGGGCGACCGGCTACGGCATCGCCTGCGGCCTGCCGCCCCACCATCTGATCGGCATCGACCTGGACACCAAGTCGGGCACGGATTCCTCTGCGGCCCTGCGTGAACTGGCCCTGCGTCACCTCTTCACGATCCCCGACACGGTCGTCGTCCTCACCCCGAGCGGCGGCCGCCACCTCTGGCTCACCGGCCCGCCCGACGCCGCCGTCCCCAACTCGGCCGGCCGCCTGGCCCCCGGCATCGACATCCGCGGCGCCGGCGGCTACCTCGTCGGCCCCGGCTCCCGCACCGACCACGGCACCTACGGCACGGCACCGGGCACGGCCCACCTGGCCCCGGCGGCCTGCCCACCCGCACTGCTCCGCCTGCTGCTCCCACCGCCGCGGCCCACCCACCCGGCGACCCACCCCTCGGCCGGCGACCACGGCCAGGGCCTGGTCCAGTTCGTCCTCGCCGCGCATGAGGGGCAACGGAACACACGCTTGTTCTGGGCGGCGTGCCGGGCGTACGAGAACGGGATCGGGCCGGCGCTGGTCGCTCCGCTGGTGGACGCGGCTCTGAACACGGGGCTCACGGAGAGGGAGGCGCGGGCGACGATTGCTTCGGCGGCTCGGATGACGGGGTATCGGGCGTGACGGGGGGTGCGGGGCGGGTGGGGGCTCCGGGGGGGCGGGGCTCCGGGGGGCGGGGTAGGTGGTGGCGGATGGGGGGCGCGGGGAGTGGGGGCGCAGGGAGTGTGACGGGTGGGGCCGGGGCGGCGAGCGATCGCGGGCGGGGACGGGAGAGGCCGGGGCGGCAAGCGACCGCGGGCAGGGACGGGAGAGGCCGTAGCGGCAAGCGATCGCGGGCAGGGACGGGAGAGGCCGTAGCGGCAAGCGATCGCGGGCGGGGACTGGAGGGCTCAGGGTTCAGTCGCGCCGACGTCAGGTGAGTGCCTCGGCCGGTCGGCTTCCGGCTGCTGCGCCGTCGTGGCTTGTCGCGCAGTTCCCCGCGCCCCTAAGGGCGCGTCGCCGGCAGCGGACGAGCGGTCACCGAGGTCGTGACAGGCGGGCCGCGGCCGCCGGGCCACCGGGGGGTGTGAAAGGGACTGGGCCGTCACGGACTGGCGAGCGCAGGGGCCGTACACAGGCGGGCCGTCGCGGACAGAACGCCACCGCCTCGCCCACGCCCAGTCCAAGACCGCCGACGCCATGACAGGCAGGGCGGGTCCGTGACAGGCCGGAGGCCGCCCGGGTCGTAGCCGCCAACCAGCTGCGCTACGACCGGTGTTCGATCAGCCACTTCGCCGCGTACGCCACCGCCGGTGCCAGGTCGAACAGGCGGCAGTCGGCGCCGCCCACCGGGCCCCGGGTGACCGGCCGTTCCGGCTGTGACTCGTACGCGTCGCCCAGCGCCGGGAAGTCCGACGTGTCGAAGTCCACGTCGAGGTAGCGGTGCCAGCGTCGGCCCGACCCGTCGGCGACCGCACAGCCGTAGGAGCGGCTGCCCCGGCTCGGGACCCGGTACTCGGCCAGGTGGAAGGACGTGCAGACGGAGTAGCCGACGCCCAGTAGCAGGACGCGGGCGTTCAGCTCCTCCAGCCGGGCGAGGGGGGACTCCTCGCCCAGGTGACAGTTGAGGGCGTGCCCGTCGGTGATCCGGGCGGCGGCGGGACCCAGTGCGGCGAACGAACTCTGCGGATGGCTGCTGCGCAGCGCGCCGGCCCGGGTGCGGACCTCCTCCGGCAGGACACCGACCCCGAAGCTCGGGGTCCGCGCGGGATCGAACGCGGGCAGGGTCTCCCGCAACCGGGCCCACTCCGCCGCGGGCACGGCCCGCCCCCGGGTGACGGCCCAGCGGGAGGGGTCGGAGTTGTCGGGGGTCTGGGTGGAGACGACCAGGGTGCCGTCCGCACCGAGCGTGTCCAGGAGCGCGTCGACGACAGCGCGGACACCGCCACGCACGGGCCCGACGGCCCGCAGGGACGCGTGCACCAGCACGGTGTCGCCGGGCCGGATACCCAACGCCCTGAACTGCGAGCTGACGGCACTTGTGGTCAACACAGCGCTCCCTGAAGGAAGTTGGTGGCTCTTTACAGTCGTCGCTTGAGAGGTCGGTGAACAGGTCCGGGGTTCACGCACCATAGGGCATCGGACGCCGCCCGTCGGTGTCCTGCGACCCATGGACACGGCCATATCTCGCCAGGGTGCGGCCAAGCCCCCCTCGACAACGCGGTGTTGGCACCCGCACGAGTCCAAGTCACCATGAGTCTTCTCCTCTTCATGGCGAGGTGACCCATGGCCGCGACCACTCCTGGGCAAAACGTTCCGGGGCCGCGCGCGACGATAGGGAACGACGATCTGCCACCGCTGTTCCGGTCCAACGACACCTGGGCACTGAACCGTCAGAGCGAGGCGTTCCGGGCCACCACGACCCAGCTGTCGCTGCTGCTCGTGGCGACCGTCTGCGCCACCCTGGCCGACCACTTCGACAGCCATGTCCTCACCGGGCTGTCGGCCCTGCTGTACGGGCTCACCGTGGTCGCCGGTGTCGTCATCCAGCGCCGCCGGGCACGCGCCCACTGGCAGGCGCACCGTGACGCCGCCGAGACCGTCAAATCGCTGGCGTGGCAGTACATGGTGCACGGCGGACCGTTCCACTCCGGCGTGCGCGATGCCGACGGGCTGTTCGCCCAGCAGCTGGAGGAACACCTGCGGTCGTTACGGCGCATAGGCTGGCAGGAGCCCTCCCACGACCACGGTAGGGCCCCGGCCCCGGCCCCGGCCCGGAACACCTTGTGGGACCCCGCCAGCCGTCACGAGCCGGACGATCCGCGGCACCCCCAGATCACCCGCGCCATGCGGGCCGTACGCGAGAAGCCGTTCACCGTCCGAAGAGACATCTACCTGCGCGACCGCGTCGTAGAACAGCTCAGCTGGTACAGCGGGCGGGCCGTCCAGGCGCGTCGGTCCGCCGCCGTCTGGTCCGCGCTGACCGCGCTGCTGACCCTGCTGGCCCTGGCCGCCGCGCTGGCCAGGAGCGCCGGCATCGCCACAGGCTGGGACCTCAGCGGCCTGCTCGCCGCCTCGGCCGCGGCCGGCGTCGCCTGGCTGGAGACCCGACGCCACCACCCGCTGTCGTACGCGCACACGCTGGTCCGGGAAGGACTGGAGACCCAACGGGCCGTCCTGGCCCGGAGCGTGGCCGAGGAACGCTGGCCGCAGGCCGTGGCCGACACGGAACACCTGATGCTGCCGCAGCACACGGACTGGCTCGCGCGGTTCGGGGGATGAGCCGGGCCTTGTCGTAGGTGGCGTCCCGCCAGGTGGTGTAGCGGATCAAGGCGCCGGAATCCGCAGGTCATCGCCGCATCGGTGCGGTTCGGGGCCGCGCATGGCGCTGACGGCAGGTCAGCCGCTGCGCGACCCGGGAGCCATGTCCCATGGCGTGGCCGACGCGCGGTTACCGGAACTCGTCGAGCAAGGTCGCTTACACCACGAAGAGGGACACGAGCCTGTCGTATCAGGGGCGTCGCGCTCCAGGACGCCACAGCACGTTCACCGGTACGCCCACCCGGCTCGCGTACGCCACGATGTCGCCGGTGCCCCCCGGGCCCCGCGCGGGCTCGCCGTCCCACACGGCCACCAGGCGGTCCGTGTGGTCCACGATCCAGCGGCCGGCCGCCGCGTACGCGTCCTCCCGGGTCCGTTCGACCGGCAGGTCGACCCGGTCCGCGCAGGCACGCAGCAGACGGTGGAACGCGGCTCGGGCCTCCTGGCCGCCCAGGTGAGATACGTAGTCCATGCCGGGGATCACCGCCGTGACGGGAACCCCGCTCCGCAGGGCGAGTTCGGCGAAGAGCTGGTCCGCACCGGCGGCCAGGGCGCTGAAGGCCTCGACGGGACCACCTGCGGCCTGGCATCTGAACTCGTCGAGGATCCCCGTGCTGACGCGCTCCAACACCGGTTCGGGGATGTCCCGGTGGCCGGTGACTCCGATCCGAGTCGTACGCTCCACGCTCGCCGCCACCCTCGTGAGAACGGTCCGGACGCCTGCTCCCTACCCAGCCCCGACACCGAAGGCACACACCGCCCCCACCCCGACACACGAAAAGGGCGCCCCCACATCGGGGGGGGCGCCCCTTCCTTCACACCGGTCACGCGGTGGGTGTGGGATTTGAACCCACGGTGACATCGCTGCCACGACGGTTTTCAAGACCGTTCCCTTAGGCCGCTCGGGCAACCCACCTCTGTCCTGCCCACCAGGGGCGGAGCCTGTACAGAGTACCGTTCGCAGTCCCTGCGGTGGAGTCGTGGCCCGCACATGACCCACAAGCCCGTGCCCCGGGACAGTCACCACACTCGCGGCCCCGTTCCGTTGCACGGGTGCGATCATGAGGGGCTGATGGGACAGTTGTTCCACCGGGGGATATTCGCCAACCGTTCTCGCCGAGTCGTTCAGGGCCGGCGGCGATCTGCATCGGCGGCTACTCCAAGGCCGGCTATTACAAGGTCTCTTGGAGTGTCAACTGCCCCGCGCGGTCCTTGACGGCGACACACCTACTTCACGAACCCCTGGCCGGGCTGCCTACCGGAGAGATGGCATGACCCACCCGCAAACGATCCTCGGACAGGCGCGTCAAGGTCCCGTACCGGCGGGTTGGCGGATCTTCACCAAGAAGCGGGGAAGGGTGTCCGGCTTCTTGCGTGGGACTTCGAATGACCCGGATCCGCTGCTGGTCATCACCCTTGACGGTGTCGTCGAGTACGTGAGCGACCGCAAGCCGCTGACAGTCGTGGATTTCTACGATCTGGCCGAGATATCGCTGAGTCGTCAGTCTGAGCGTATGGGTCGATCTGCGCTATCGCGACGGCCGAAAGGCAAAGTGGCGATCTGCGTCCTTCTCGGATGACCTGAAGTCGATCCAGTGCTTCATCGAAGCGTACGGCGCTCACAAGGCACTTCGATGGCGTTGATACTGCTGTCCTGACTACCCGTGAGGGCTGCCCCACGATCGAGGTCGCGCGTCCGGTGCCCACTCGGGCCGGTAATCCGGATGGTCCGCGTAGGGCAATGCGAGCAGTCTCAGCACCATGTCGTTGCCGAAGGCCCCGTCCGGGCGCTCATCGACGGCCCGCGAATGGCGCTCGCAGATGACATCAGGGTCGTACTCATCCCCGTACGGATCGAAATGCACGCTGTTGGTGCAGGGGAGGCCGGGATGGGGATCCGTGGCGCCAGGCCGGTACATGTCGAGGATGGCGAGCTTGGCCTTCACCTCGCGACGGACGCGAGCCGGGTTGTGGCGGGCTATGTGAACTGCCTCCAGCCGATCGGGGACCCCTGTGTCGGGGACCACGACATGGCCGTTCGACTTCTCTTCAACGGGCCCTTCCTGACCAGAACGTCCGCGCATCAGCCACTCGCCCCCGCCGACCGTGGCCACCGCCATCTCGGCGAAGGCATCGTCCTCATCGAGTCGGGCGCGCAGGAAATCGACCAAGTTGTCCTTCACGTGCCACTCCCGGTCAGGCATGCAGCGGTCCGGCAGAGCCTAGCGGTCACGCCCCCGGTCGACGCGCTGTTGACGTGCGAAGACTGAGCAGAAGGGGTGCCTCTCAGCGAGAGGCACCCCTTCAAGCCGTTCCAGAACGCGCGTGCGGGTCAGCTGTCGCCCGTGCGGGAGCCCAGGGTGAGGTCGACCGTGTGGGTCTTGCCGTCGCGTTCGTAGGTGATCTCGACCTTGTCGCCGGGCTTGTGGGTCCAGATCTCGCCGATCAGGGTGGGGCCTGAGTCGATGACCGAGTCGTCCAGCTTGGTGATGACGTCGCCGGGCTTGAGGCCGGCCTTGGCGGCGGGGCCGCCCGCCTCGACCGAGTCGGAGCCGCCCGCGCCCTCAGCGGTGATCTTCGCGCCGCCGGAGGAGTCCTCCAGGGAGACGGACGCGCCGATCTTGGCGTAGACCGGCTTGCCGGTCTTGATCAGCTGCTGGGCGACGTACTTGGCCTGGTTGATCGGGATGGCGAAGCCGAGGCCGATCGAGCCGGACTGGCTGGTGCCGCCGAGACCGCCGCTGCCGGTGGACTGGATCGCGGAGTTGATGCCGATCACGTTGCCCTGGGCGTCGAGGAGAGGACCTCCCGAGTTGCCGGGGTTGATCGACGCGTCCGTCTGGAGCGCGCTCATGTAGGACGCGCTCGAACCGCTGGCGTCGCTCGACGCCACCGGGCGGTTCTTCGCGCTGATGATGCCCGTCGTCACGGTGTTCGACAGGCCGAAGGGGGCGCCGATCGCGATCGTGGAGTCGCCGACCGCCACCTGGTCGGAGTTGCCCAGGGTGAGCGGCCTCAGGTCGCTCGGCGCGCTCTTGAGCTTGATGACCGCGACGTCGTAGCCCTGCGCGTGGCCGACCACCTCGGCGTCGTACTTCTTGCCGTTGGGGAAGGTCGCCGTGAGCTTGCCGCCGTCGACCGCGTCGGCCACCACGTGGTTGTTGGTGACGATGTGGCCCTGGGTGTCGAAGACGAAGCCGGTGCCGGTGCCGCCCTCGCCGTTGGTGGACTCGGCCTCGATGGTGACCGTGCTGGGCAGGGCCCGCTGTGCCACGCCCGCGACGGTGCCGGCGTCCCGCTTGACGCTGCCGCCGCTGTCCGAGGCGGACACGGTGGTCGAGGAGCCGTTGTCATTGTTCTTGGCCAGGGTGTAGCCGAGACCACCGCCGATGCCTCCGGCGACCAGCGCGGCCACCAGGATCGCGGCGACGAGACCGCCGCGGCCGTTCTTCGGCTTCGGCGCGGGCTGCTGGTAACCCGCACCCCAGGCTCCGCCGGCGCCCGGCCCACCCGTGCCGCCGTCGGCGTACAGCGGAGTGCCCGGGGCCTGCGGCGGTGGCCAGGCGCCCTGGGGGCCCGGGCCGCCGGGGTACTGCGGTGCGCCGCTCGCCCCCTGCTGAGCGCCGCCCTCGGCCGCGGCGTACGCCGGAGCCGGTCCCGCGTGCACGAGTTCCGGCCCCTGGGCGTCGCCGGAGGCGTTCGGCGGGATCGGGGCGGTGGGGGCGCTCGCGTCGGAGGCCTGGGGCGCCGAAGCCGCGGGAGCGTCCACCGGCACGGGGGGTGCAGACGGCGCCGGGGGTACCGCGGTGCCCTCGTTCTCGGTGCTCACAGCTTCTCTCCTCGGTCCACGGCTGTCTCTTGTCGGTCGCACTCGGTCACGCTCGGCCACTGCCGTTCGGTGTCCGGCGTACGTCAGCTGCGCATGTCCTTTTGTATGCCGTCAGCTTTTCCCACAGGCCGTCAGGGCACCATAAGCGGTGCCTGTGGGTCTGCGGCTGCTCTTTATATAGGCCATGTAAGACAAATGAGGCGCAATCCATATGCCTCCGTTCGCACGCGTACCCCCGTGCGGTGGCACCATGACGCGGTGACCCACGCACGGCAGCAGCTGACTCAAGTCGTCGCCCACCGCGGAGCCTCGGAAGACGCTCCCGAGCACACCCTCGCCGCGTACAAGAAAGCGATCGAGGACGGTGCCGACGCCCTCGAATGCGATGTACGTCTCACCGCGGACGGTCATCTCGTCTGCGTCCACGACCGCCGGGTCAACCGTACGTCCAACGGCCGGGGCGCGGTCTCGGCCCTGGAGCTCGCCGATCTGGCCGCCCTGGACTTCAGCTCCCGCAGAACCCGGGAGCTGTGGCGCACCCGCGACGAGGAGCCGGACTGGGTGTACCGGCCCGAGGACCGGCAGGAGACCTCCGTCCTCACCCTGGAGCGGCTGCTCGAACTCGTCGCCGACGCGGGGCGGCGGGTGGAGCTGGCCATCGAGACCAAGCACCCGACGCGCTGGGCGGGCCAGGTCGAGGAGCGGCTGCTGCTGCTCCTGAAGCGGTTCGGCCTGGACGCCCCCGCCTCGGCCGCCGAGTCGCCGATCAGGGTCATGAGTTTCTCGGCCCGCTCGCTGCATCGCGTGCGTACCGCCTCGCCGACGCTGCCGACGGTCTATTTGCTGCAGTTCGTCTCGCCCCGGCTTCGGGACGGCCGGCTGCCCGTCGGTGTGCGCATCGCCGGCCCCTCGATCCGGATCGTCCGCAACCACCCCGGCTACATCGAGCGCCTCAAGCGCGCGGGCCACCAGGTGCACGTGTGGACCGTGAACGAGATGGAGGACGTGGACCTCTGCGTCGAGCTGGGCGTGGACGCCATCATCACCAACCGCCCGCGCGCGGTGCTCGACCGACTGGGCCGCTGACGTCCCCTCCGTCACAGGGTGTGCCCCGGCGCGTTCGATGCGTGTTCGATCGTTGCGAATGCGTCAGCGGAACGGGATTGGCCGGTTTCCGGTACAGGCCAATGGGGCATCCACTCCGTGGCGTGGGGCGAAGGAGGTCTCGGGGGTGGCGTTGGTGGTGGCACAGGAGGTGCCCACGTCGTCGAGCATGGCCGTACCCCATGGCCCTGCGGGCGTGGGGGAAGCGAGACACCGTATGCGCGTGCAACTGCGCACGGGCGGCGTGGCGGAATCGGTCATCGACGACGCCGTACTGATTCTTTCCGAACTCTTGAGCAATGCGTGCAAGCACGGCAGGCCGCTGGGCGATGCCCTGGCCGGTGACGGGGACGTGCGGGCCGCATGGCGTGTGGACGGCAGGGGCCGACTCACCGTCGAGGTGACGGACGGTGGTGGGCCCACCCGGCCGGCTCCGGCGACGCCCTCGGTCACCGCGCACGGTGGGCGTGGGCTGAACATCATCACCGCGCTGGCCGACGACTGGGGGGTGCGGGACGATGCGCGGGGTGAGGTGACGGTGTGGGTGATCGTGCACTCGGACGTGCGCAACGCAGACGCGGGCCGCCGTGACGACTTCGCTTCGCGTGTCATGGCTCCCCGGGTGTCGGCAATATCCGACCTGGGCTTCGCCGAAGCGTTTGACGATCTGGACTGAGTGCCCAATGGGGTGCCGCAGTAGGCCGTCGGGCGGCTGCGGGCTCGTTGTGGCTTGTCGCGCAGTTCCCCGCGCCCCTAAAGGCCCCTGCCGACCCTCACCCGTTGTCCACAGGCTCCCGTCAGTCAAGTCACGAACGGCTAGGCTCGCGCCCGTACGAGACGAGCCGTAACCGGGAGACAGCCACGATGGCCAAGAAGCGACCCCAGACGAAGGCCAAGCGCCCGCAGATCACGGATGGTGAGGTCCCGGTCGTCGGCGCCCGCGAACCCTGCCCCTGCGGAAGTGGCCGCCGCTACAAGGCCTGCCACGGCCGGGCCGCCGCGCACGCGGTGACCGAGCTGGTGCACCGCCCGTTCGAGGGCCTGGCCGGCGAGGGCGACTGGGTGGCCCTGCGCGAACTGGTCCCCGCCGCCACCGTCGAACTGACCCTGAAGGACGGCCTCCCCGAAGGCGTCCCGTCCGTCACCCTGGCCACCGTGCTGCCCATGGCCTGGCCCGCCCTGCGCCGCGACGACGGCTCGGTACTGCTCGGTCTGCAGAACGACACGGCGTCCGGCGACATCAGCCGCGACCTCGCCGACACCCTCCAGCGGGCCCTGGAAGCGGCGCCCGGCACTCCGGTCGAGGGCCGGCGCGCCCCCGCCGACGGTCCGCGGCTGCAGGATCTGCTCGATCCCGAAGGCACGTTCGAGCCAGTTGTGCACGAGGGCTTCGAGTTCTGGGTCCCGGACGCGGAGAACGCCACGCCCGAGGTGACCGCCTCCCTGGAGCGGGCCAACGCGGCGGCCATCCCGACCGCCCGGCTGACCGGCGTGGACGCCGCCTACTGGTGCGAGACGCCGGACAAGAACCACCTGCGCTGGGTCATGCCGCACCCCGAGGAGCAACTTCTGGACGCGCTCGCGCGGTTGCACGCGGCGGGTCGTTCGAGCCTCGGTGAGGGCACCCGGCTCGTCGGTTCCTTCCGCGCTCACGGCCTCACCGTGCCGGTCTGGGACCTGCCGAGCGGGGTCTCGGCGGAGGACGTCGAGAAGCCGGCCGCCGAGTTCGCCGAGCGTCTCGCCGGCGCTCTGGCCACGGACGCACCGCTGACCGCCGACGAGCGCCGCGCGCGGGGCGGCCTCACCAACCGCCAGGTCACGCTCAGTTGACAGAGTTCGTGCGGCTGACCGGTCGGTCAGCCGCACGAACCCCTCACAGATCGACCGGAGTCGTTCACAACTCCCCCAAGGAGTAGGTGAATCGGTGTCCGAATCGGCCAGGAAGCGTCGCGGTCGAATTTGCGAACAGCCGATCTCTTGTTACCGTTCGAGTAGCCCGGTTGCTGGTGCATCCCCCGTCGCCAGCAACCGGGCCTCTCTGTGTCCGGGCAACCTTTACGGAACGCCGTCACGCGTCAACTGCCCGTGTTCTCCCCGGAGTTGCTACCGACCCGCAGCAGCAGCGGTCCACTGCCGTGCCGGGCGGCGAACTCCGCGACCGCCGTGTAGTCGGCCGGCGCTCCCAGGGTGCGCTCCCGAGGTGTCTCACAGCTGTCCGGCTCGTCCCCGGCGCCGACCGAGCAGTGCATCTGCACCGTCCGCCCGCCGGGCTCCATGAAGCTGAGCACGGCGTCCAGCGCCGCACCGGACGCGTTGCGGTAGTAGGTGCGCGCCCATGTCTCCTCACCCTGGGTGAGGACACAGGTCTGCGCCTCGATGCCGTCGGGGGAGGACAGTTCGGGACCGCAGCGGGCGGCGGTGGCCAGGCCCAGGCCCAGCAGCAGCGGCGATCGGGGGGCGTCGGCGAGCGGCGCCTTGAAGTCGTCGGCCGCGGAAGGCGGTACGGCGGAAGGCCGTGCCGCTGAAGGACGTGCAGGGGAAGGGCGTAGGGCAGAAGACCGCGCGGAAGGCTCCGCAGGAGGACGCACGAGGTCGCGTACGACCGTACGGCCCCCCTCGCCCACCTGTCCCGCGGAGGCCACGGCCAGTGGCAGCGCGACCGCGCAGACCACGGCACCCGACAGGGCAAGCAGACGAAGGTTCATGAAGCGGACGATAACTACCGGCGCGGGCGCTCGGTTCGGCCCGCGCCCGACACCCCTACAACTCGGGTGCGCTCACACCCGTACGAGTGAGGGCCTCGACCACGGCGTCCACCACGGCCTCGACGTCGGGGACCCACGGGGAGGCCGAGCCGGGGAGCGGTGCGCGCTCCCATTCGATGTCGCCGTGGCCGGTCTCGGACGGGGGCAGGGCGAGGTAGCCGCCCTCGCCGTGGAAGCGGAGGGAGCCGGGGACGTGGTCCTGGGCGTACAGCAGTTCGCCCAACTGCTCCAGGGAGTACGGCTTGACGAGGATCGCCCAGCGGGTCGGCGAGGCGACCACCGGACCGAGGCGCATGCCCTGGGCGTCGAGCGCGGCCAGGGCGCGGGCGGCCGGGAGGGCCGGGAGGCTGACCGCGCAGGGGGCACCCGCGCCGGTGGCCAGGATGATCGGCGCGGCCGGGCGGTTGGTCCACCACCAGCGCACCATGCGCTCGTCGGTCGTGGCCGCGAGGAGGCCGGGATCGAAGGGGTGGGCGCCGGGAACCGTGCATTCCGGGTCGGGGCAGCCGCAGCGGGCCCGGCCCTCGGGGTCCGGTGCCACACCCGGGAGTACGGGCCACTGCCATTCCGTCGCGAAGGTCAGGGCCGCGCCGAGCAATTCAGGCCTTCCGTCGCTGCGCTGGGACAGGAGCCTGCGTCGCCTTCCGAGGATCTCGCGCATGAGCGCTCGTTCCTTTCCGTTGCACCGCTGGCAACACCGTGGACCACATCACACCATGTGTCGATCACTTCACTGTGCGTACCTGTTGGCGCATCACACCCTTGTCCGAGACAAGGGGAACCCCATACTGCGTCTATCAAAAACCTGGGCGTGGCGGGGGGTGGCGAAGTCTGGCGTTTGCCGTCGCGCGTATTTCTCTCCGCCTCCGCCACGGGAGGATGGGGCCCGGTCGTCGCTGGCTAAGACGCCCGGGTCGGTCACCAGGTTCCGGGTGGCTGTCCACCACCCCTGGTCCTTACCGAGTACGTACCCACCACGACCGTTGTGACGCTCTGTGGAGCAAGGCCAGTCGACCTCAATACACCGTAACCCGAGGCAGTTTTGAGCCAAGTTTTCCGATGGACCCACCCTCCACCGGTTACCCACGGACACCAGGAATCCCGGCAGGACAATGCTGGACATCCCCTTACGAGTGCGTGTACATGTGGAGACACTGCTAGCGGCGCAGAATGACATGGGGGTTTGCGATGCTTTTGAGCAATACGCACCGGTCGGAAAGCCGGACGCCATGAACGCCCCTCACCCTCCGAAAGTGGCCGGAATCGATTCAACGGTTCCCGCACCAGCACACACTGTCGCGCCCGCGCCTGCCGCCCCGGGCACCTCTCAGGTAGCCCCTCCCCACGCCCCGGGGGCCCTGCTCCAGGACCGCCTCGCCGGCTGGGTCTCCGACCTCACGACCCTGCATGAACTGACCGAACGCCTCACGCGCACGGCCGCGCTGCCCGACGCTCTCCAGGAACTGCTGCGCGCCGGATCCGCCCTCGTGGGAGCCCGGCGCGGACTCGTCGTCCTCGAACCGGACGACGGCCTCGGCCCCGACACCACCATCGGCCTCGGCCTCGCCCGCGCCGACCTCGGGCACATCGAGACGGTGCCGCGCAGCGCGATGTCGTACGGCCGCATCCTCGATGGACTGCCGGGCGGTGACGGTGAGATCGCCCAGCCCGATCTGCTCGCCGAGGACGGTCTCGACCCGCGCCACCGCGAGGTCGCCGCCCGCCTCGGCTACGCGGCCTGCTATGCGCTCCCTCTCGCCACCGATGCCGCCGGCCGCCTCGGCGCCGCCGTGTGGCTCTACGACGAGCCTGCCGAACCGGGCGAGCGCCAGCGCCACCTCGTCGGTCTGTACGCCCGGTACGCCACCGAGCACCTGGCCCGGCTCCTGGAAGTCGAGCGCACGCGCGCGTGCATGGCCACGATGGCGGAGGAGCTGCTGCCGTCCCGGCTCCCCCGGGTCGCCGGTGTGCGGCTCGCCGCCCGGCACCGCACCGGCCCGCGCGGTGGCGGCGACTGGTACGACGCCCTCCCACTGCCGGACGCGGCACTCGGCCTCGCGGTCGGTTCGGTGACCGGCTCCGGCCCGAGCGCGATCGCCGCGATGGGACGTCTCAGAGCGTCCCTGCGGGCGTACGCCGTGATGGAGGGCGAGGACCCGGTCGCGGTCCTGTCCGATCTGGAGCTGCTGCTCCGGCTGACCGAGCCGGCCCGCTCCGCCACCGCCCTGTTCGCCTACTGCGAGCCCGCGCTGCGCAAGATCACGCTGGCCGGCGCGGGGCACTGCCCGCCGCTGCTGATCGGCGAGCGGCGCACCGAGTTCGTGGAGACCTCCGTGTCCGCGCCGCTCGGGATGCTGGCCTGCTGGGAGGCGCCGAGCGTGGAGCTGTGCGCCGAGCCGGGAGAGACGGTTCTGCTGTACACCGACGGGCTGCTGCACCGCACCGGCGACCCCACCGACCGTGCCTTCGCGCGGCTGCACTCCGCGGCCGCCGGGGTGCCGAAGGGGCTGCGCGACGACCCCGGCGCGATCGCCGACCACGTCCTGCGGACCGTGCTGCCGGACGGGCTGGACGAGGCGGACTCCGAGGAGGACGTCGTGCTACTCGCGGCTCACTTCGAGTAGCGCGCGGTAACAGGTCATTCGGCCCTGGGCCCCCTTCCGTACGACCGTACGATGGACGGGGTCCAGTGCCGTTTCGTAGGAGGATGACCGTGGCCGAAGAACTCACCCCGGCGACCCCGGAAGATGAGTCCGAAGAGCCGATCAAGAAGCGGAAGAACGGCCTGTACCCGGGCGTCTCCGACGAGCTGGCCGAGAGCATGAAGTCCGGCTGGGCCGACACCGAGCTGCACGACCTGGAGCCGATCGCGCAGGCCGCCGAGACCGCGGCCCGCCGTGCCGCCCTGTCCGCCCGCTTCCCGGGTGAGCGTCTGGTGATCCCGTCCGGCAACCTGAAAACGCGTTCGAACGACACGGAGTACCCGTTCCGGGCCTCCGTCGAGTACGCGTACCTCACCGGTAACCAGACCGAGGACGGCGTGCTCGTCCTGGAGCCCGTCTCCGGCGGTCACACCGCCACGCTGTACCTGCTGCCGCGTTCCGACCGCGAGAACGGTGAGTTCTGGCTCTCCGGCCAGGGCGAGCTGTGGGTCGGGCGGCGGCACTCGCTCACCGAGTCCGAGAAGCTGTACGGCCTCCCCGTTTCCGACGTGCGCGAGCTGGCGGACGCCCTGCGCGAGGCCACCGGTCCGGTGCGGGTCGTACGCGGGTACGACGCCGGGATCGAGGCCGCGCTGACCGACAAGGTCACCGGGGAGCGGGACGAGGAGCTGCGGGTCTTCCTGTCCGAGGCGCGGCTCGTCAAGGACGAGTTCGAGATCGGCGAGCTGCAGAAGGCGGTCGACTCGACGGTCCGCGGGTTCGAGGACGTGGTGAAGGTCCTCGACAAGGCCGAGGCCACGTCCGAGCGGTACATCGAGGGCACCTTCTTCCTCCGCGCGCGGGTCGAGGGCAACGACGTCGGCTACGGCACGATCGCCGCGGCCGGGCCGCACGCGTGCACGCTGCACTGGGTGCGGAACGACGGGGCCGTGCGCTCGGGTGAGCTGCTGCTCCTCGACGCGGGCGTCGAGACGCACACGTACTACACCGCCGACGTGACGCGGACACTGCCGATCAACGGTCGGTTCAGCGCTGTGCAGAAGAGGATCTACGACGCCGTGTACGACGCCCAGGAGGCCGGGATCGCGGCCGTGAAGCCTGGCGCGAAGTACCGGGACTTCCATGACGCGGCGCAGCGGGTGCTGGCCGAGCGTCTCGTGGAGTGGGGCCTTGTCGAGGGGCCCGTGGAGCGGGTCCTTGAGCTGGGGCTTCAGCGGCGGTGGACGCTGCACGGGACCGGGCACATGCTGGGGATGGACGTGCACGACTGCGCTGCCGCGCGGGTGGAGTCGTATGTGGACGGGGTTCTTGAGGCGGGGATGGTGTTGACCGTCGAGCCCGGGCTGTACTTCCAGGCCGATGATCTGACCGTGCCTGAGGAGTATCGGGGTATTGGCGTGCGGATCGAGGACGACATTCTGGTCACGTCGGAGGGGAACCGGAATCTGTCGTCCGGGCTTCCCCGGCAGTCCGACGAGGTCGAGGCGTGGATGGCGGGCCTCAAGGGTTGAGTTTCGGCTGCGGGTGGGTCGTGGCTGGTTGCGCAGTTCCCCGCGCCCCTGGGGGGTTGCGGTGGACCTGCATGTAAAACCAGACCCCGATCACGGGCTTCGTGCTGGGCATGAGAGGGCCTTGCGTGACGCCGTTCGCAGTGGGCGGCTGGCGCCTGGAGCCCAGGACCAGTTGGTCGCCGAGGGGTAGCTGACGGCTCGGCAGGGGGCGGGGACGGTTGTCGCACCGCTGCCGTCCGTCGAGGGCGGGCTGTTCGAAAAGAGGGCGCACGCGTGTGTGCGCCCTCTTTTCGATCTGCGGACCGGGAGCCCGGATGTGGGGGCGTTTCCGGCTGCCGCCTGGATGCGAGCCCTGCGGAAGGCCGTCGACCGGGCGCCCGTCTCCGCGTACGACTACGGCGATCCCCTCGGGCGGATCGAGCCGCGGACCGCCCTCGCGGAGTATCTCGGGCGGGCCCGTGGGGTCGTCGCGTCTCCTGAGCGGATCGTGGTCACCTCCGGAGCCGTGCAGGGGCTCGCGCTGCTCACGCGCGTGCTGGAGGGCGTCACGGTGGCCATGGAGGACCCCGGGTTGCCTTCCACCGGGAGGTCGTACGGCACGGTGGTGGGCGGGTGGTGCCGGTGCGGGTCGACGAGCTGGGGGTCTGTCCGGAGGACGTGGGGGCCGTCGATGCCGTCGTCGTCACTCCCGCCCATCAGTATCCGACCGGCGTGACGCTGCATCCCTCGCGTCGGCGTGCGCTGACCGACTGGGCACGCGCGCGTGGGGCGTTGGTCGTCGAGGACGACTACGACGGGGAGTTCCGGTACGACCGGCAGCCCGTCGGGGCGCTGCAGGGGATGGCGCCGGGGCAGGTCGGGTACGGCGGTACGGCGTCCAAGACGCTCGGGCCCGGGCTGCGGCTCGGCTGGATGGTGCTGCCGCCGCAGCCCGTCGGACCCGTCGCCGACGCCAAGCTGCACAGCGACCACAGCACCGAGGTCGTCGGTCAACTCCTCCGCGAGCCCCGTGGCCAGACCCGACCGACACCGAAACCCACGCCCCTGAGCCCACCGGCACCCGGCCGAGCCCTGAGCCGAGCGGCGCCAGGGCTCGTATTCATGAGCTGATCAGTACCGGGTGGACCATGGGCACAGGCCGACCGGCGTCGGTGGTGTCAGGTGCGGTGGGTCGTGGGTGGGGCCGGGAGCGCGTCCACGAACAGGGCCCCCGCGAGCAGTCCCGCGCTGCCGCGGGGGCTCCACGCGCGTGTGTGGAGGTCGGTGTCGAGGGTGAGCAGGGCCTCGCGGCCCGCCTCCGTCGTCGTACCGCCCGCCTCCAGGACACCGCGCGCTCCGGCCTGGACGTGGCGGAGGCCCAAGGGGCCCGCCGTGTAGAGGAGTTCGGTGTCCTGGAGGGTGGACATCACGGTGAGCAGGGCGTCCAGGCGGGCCTCGGACTCGTCGGCGCCCGCCCTGCGGGAGGTGGCCAGTGCGTCCAACGCCCGCCGTACGTGCGGGAATCCGGCGCGGGCCTCGCCCCGGGCGCCCGCGGCGCCGTACTTCGCGGACACCGAGGAGCCCCGGGAGGCTCGGCGCGGGGCCCGCCTGTCGGAGTGGGCGGCGATCTTCTTGGCGGTCGTGGTCACGTCCTTCGACCGTGCCCCCGGGTCGAGGGCGGCCGCGGCGACCAGCAGGCCCAGGGTCCACAGGGCGCCGCGATGGCCGCCGCCGGCCAGGCCCACGGAGTGCTCGGTGCACCGGCCGATCGCGCCCAGTTCGGCCCGGAGCCCGGGGCTGGGCTCGCCGGTGCGGCGGGCGGCGGCGGCCATCGCCGCGAGGCCGGGCGCGAGCGCCTTGGCCGACCAGCGCAGGGAGCAGTGGTCCCTGTTCGTGGCGCGGGCGCCGAGGTCGCGCGGGTCGGGCAGGCCCGGCTTGGGAGCCAGGGCCAGCTGACCGGTGAGCGCGGCCACGGCGGCGAGCGCCAGCGCCTCGTCCTCGCGGCTGCTCATGGCCGGACCCTACGAGGAGGCCGAAGTTGAGGGACCGGCACTTTCGGACGGAGCGCCGCTGCCGGCGCCCGTGCTCTCCGCGTCCGGGTCGATAGCGCTGGTGGCGGTGTCGAAGGCCGACTGGTACCCGGCCATGGCGATCCCGCCGGCCGCGCTGTGGTTTCCCGTCATGAGACGGAAAGTAAGAACAGAACCCGTCAGGATCTTCGGCACGGGCTGTGCGCGGACTGAGAGTACTGAGAAATCTGAGGGCGGGGGGCGCGCAGGGAAAAAATACTGCGGACGGGTGAAGCATCGGCGCGTATTCGTGCACGCACACAGCTCGAACGGGTGAGTTATGCGCGGGCGGCGCCGGAAGCGTCCAATCCTCACACCCGGCAAAGAATCGGCAAATTATGTGAGGGATCGCCGCTGACGGACACCCCTTACTCACCCAAAGGGGTGAGTGCTCGATTTCACTTCTGCCCCTCGCGTACCAGCAGAATCCGTGGACCGACATGCGATCCTGGCAGGTTGAAGTACCGCTCGGGCGACGCCAGTTGGATCCAGCATGCGCCTCCCGCCCACTCGGGCGTTATGCGAGGATGGCCGCCCAAAGCTGAGCGTGTTTCGCGAGGTGATGGACCCAGCCAAATGACATTGTCCTTATTTGGGTGGCTTTACTCCTGCCCACTCGCCACCCGTGGGACACAGGGAAGAACGAGGTTCGCCCATGAACACGCTCGCCAACGCCTCGGCCGAAGAGCCGGGGAAGCCGTCTGCCGCCGGCCCCGAGCGCATTCCGCTGACCCGGCTCGCCGCCCGCAACGACGGTCTTGGTTCCGGCGCCCTCACCCGTATCGTCTCCCCCGGCACCTCGGGCCGGGGTCCCGCGCGCGTCTCGGTCGCGGCCTTCCAGTCGGCCGTCTGACCGTCATACTCCCGACCGTCATACTCCGGGGCAGGAATCGGACAGTGGGCTCATGGATCCTTCACCACACCCTCTGAGCCAGTTCGTACTCAAGATGCACAGCCGCTGTGATCTCGCCTGTGATCACTGCTATGTGTTCGAGCACGCGGATCAGAGCTGGCAAGGCCGGCCTGTGGTGATCTCCGGTCCGGTCCTGGACCTCACTGCCCGGCGCGTCGCCGAGCACGCGCGGGCGCATCGCCTCGACACCGTTCACGTCGTCCTGCACGGCGGGGAGCCACTCCTCGCCGGGCGGGCACGACTGCGCCACGCCGCCGTGGGCTTACGCACCGCCCTGGAAGGCGTCTCGGCCCTCGATCTTCGTATCCACACCAACGGTGTCACCCTCGACGAGAAGTTCTGCGACCTCTTCGACGAGTTCGACATCAAGGTCGGTGTCTCCCTCGACGGCGACAAGACCGCCAACGACCTGCACCGCCGCTACCGCAACGGCCGCACCAGCCACGACCGGGTCCTGCGAGCGATCTCCCTTCTGCAGCGCCCGCGCTACCAGCACCTCTTCGCCGGCATCCTCTGCACGATCGACCTCCGCAACGATCCGGTCGGCGTCTACGACGCCCTCGCCGAACTCTCCCCGCCCCGCATCGACTTCCTGCTGCCCCACGCCACCTGGGACGAGCCCCCGCCGCGTCCGGCCGACGGCAACTCCGGGACGGCGTACGGCGATTGGCTGCTCGCCGTCCACGACCGCTGGACCGCCGACGGCCGCCCCATGGGCGTACGCGTCCTCGACTCGGTGCTGCGCACCCTGCGCGGGGCGAACAGTCTCACCGAGTCGCTCGGACTCGCCCCGGTGGAGTTGGCGGTCATCGAGACCGACGGGGCGCTGGAGCAGGCGGACTCGCTGAAGACGGCGTACGACGGCGCACCGGCCACCGGGATGAGCGTGCACCACAACTCGTTGGACGAGATGGCCACGCACCCCGGCATCCTGGCCCGGCAGCAGGGGCTGGACGGGTTGTGCGAGACGTGCCGGGACTGTCCGGTCGTGCGTTCCTGCGGCGGGGGGCTGTACGCCCACCGGTACCGAACCGGGAGCAGTGGCGGCGGGTTCATGAACCCCTCCGTGTTCTGCGCCGATCTCAAACACCTCATCACCGGGATCCGCGACAGGGAAGCCCAGCAGATGTCCGTATCACCACTGCCCGACGTCCACCTCGGCGAACTCGCCTCCGGGTACGGTGGCTTCGACGCCGTGGCCCGTCTCGTCCGCCACGAAGTCACCGTCAACCGCGAGCTGTTGGCCGCCGTCTGGCACGAGAGTCCGCACGACGCGATCGGCACCGCCGCCTGGGAGACCCTGACGGTCCTGGACGCCGAGGCGCCCGAGTCGGTGGACACGGTTCTGGCCCACCCGTATCTGCGCCCCTGGGCCCAGCGGGTCCTTAGCGGCGACGAGGAGGAGGCGGGCCGGACCGCGATGCGTGGCGTGGCGGAGCTCGCCGCGGCGGCGCTGCTGCGGGCCGGACGGGCGGGCACGGTGACCGTGCCGGTGCATGCCGGGGTGGTGCGGCTGCCCACCCTGGGGGCGCTGGTGGTGGACGACGCGGCACAAGCAGAGATCACCGGTGGCGGCGACGACGGCTTCAGCGTGCGGGTGGGCTCGCGGGAACACCTCGTCGGGCACAAGGGCGCGGGCGCGGCCGATCCGGCGTGGCTGCCCCGGCACCGGTTCGAACTGGACGGCTGGGCCGTCGCGTTGGAGGACACCGACCCCTGGCGGGACGCCCACGGCTACCCCGTGCAGGCACGGCTGTCCGAGGAGGCGGCCGAGCGCTGGCGTACGGATCTCACCGCGGCCTGGGAGTGGATCCGACGGGAACTGCCCGCCTACGCCCCCGGGCTCTCGGCAGGCCTGAGCCTGGTCACCCCCCTGCGGGAGAACTCGTCCGGAGCGGACATCAGCTCGGCCGCACGGGACGCCTTCGGCGCCGTGGGCATCGCGCGCCCGGCCACCCCCGAGACCCTCGCGTGCTTGCTGGTACACGAGTTCCAGCACGTCAAACTGGGTGCCGTGCTCGACATGGCGGACCTGTACGACCCCGGCTGCGATCGGCTCTTCTACGCCCCCTGGCGGCCGGACCCGCGCCCGCTGGAGGGTCTGCTGCAGGGGACGTACGCCCATGTCGCCGTCGTCGACTACTGGTGGGCCCGCCTGCGCACCACCGAGGGCGCCGAACGGCACGCGGCCGAGGTCCGGTTCGCGCGCTGGCGTGCGCAGACCGCCGAGGCCGTGGATGTGCTGGCCGGCTCGGGCGCCCTCACGGAACTCGGTGAGCGGTTCGTCACGGGCATGGGAGAGAGTCTGGCGAGCGGCCTGGCCCAGCCGCTGAGCGCGGGCGCGCTGGCGGAGGCTCAGCGGGCGGCGGAGAAACACCGGGAGCGTTCCGCGGTGTCCTGAACGGGTTCCTCGCCGCCGTATCTGATGTTCCGTCACATTCCTCTTGTCGAAGGCGTGTTCTCCGTACCGTTCCGCAGATGAGGCCTGCTTCCTACACTGAAGCTCCATCGGCGGCGTATCGGGGGGTATTGGTGCCAGGAGACGCAGACGGCTCCAAGAGGAACCGACCGTACTTCTTCCTCAGTTACGCGCACACGCCACAGTACGAAGCCGAGGCCGGGGACCCGAACATCTGGGTGAAGAAGCTGTACGACAGCCTGTGCTCGCACATCATGGAGATGACCGAGTTACCGAAGGGGGCCCGGGTCGGGTTTCTGGACCAGGGCATCGAGGTGGGGTCGCGGTGGACCGACGAGCTGTCGGAGAACCTGGCCAGGTGCCAGGTGTTCGTGCCGTTGTATTCGCCCCGGTACTTCATCAGTGAGCAGTGCGGACGGGAATGGTGGGCGTTCCACCAACGTGAGATCCACCGCCGGGCCCGGCAGGTCGAGTCCCGGGAGAGCGCGATCATCCCGGCGTTATGGGTGCCCGTGGAGCTCGCCCAACTTCCCCCGATCGCCAAGGACTTACAGTTCCACCACTCCGACTTCGGGGAGGACTACGCGACGGAGGGCTTCTACGGGCTGATCAAACTCAGCTATCTGAACGAACAGTACGAACGCGCCGTCTACCGGCTGGCGCAGCGGATCGTCCGGGTGAGCCGGGCCATCGGCCTGGAGGAAGGGCCGATTCACCAGGACTACGAGTTACTGCCCAGCGCGTTCGGCGACAAGGCGCATCCTCCCGGATTCGACGTCACCGTGATCGCCCACTGCCTCTCGGACCTCCCGGCGGGCCGGATGCGCGACTACTACGGCGACACCCCGGCCGACTGGAACCCGTTCCACCCGACGTCGAGCCGCCCCCTGGTGAAGCACGCGGCGGATCTCGTGCAGTCCATGAACTACCGGGTCACCATCAGCGACTTCGAGACCGAGGCCGACCGTCTGCTCACCACCGACCGGCCCACCGCGCCCGCCCTGCTGCTGCTCGACCGGTGGACCCTGGAGTCGCCCCGCGTGCAGAAGCTGATGGCGCAGCTTTCCAGGCACCCCCGCCCGTGGATCAGCGTGCTGGTCCCCCAGTTCCGGGACGACCTGATCCCACCGGAGCGCGACCAGCAACTGCTGGGACTGACCGACCGCATCCTGGGCGCACGCAAGGTCGTCGGTTCGGGCTACCGGTCGCCGAACAACGGCATCCGCACCCTGGAGGCCTTCTCCGTCGAACTGCACAAGTCCGTGAGCCAGGCGGTCATGTACTACCAGGCACGCGCGGAGACCTTTCCGCCCCCGCCGGAGGGGCAGCCGAAGGATCCCCCGTGGCGGAGCAGGCCGGGGTATCCCGGCTAGCCGGTCCGCCGGTCAGCCGGCAGACCGCACCGCGGCACACCGACACGCACCGCACGAGGGAAGAGCAAGGCCGACACAGCGGAGGGTTCCATGACCGAGGACCGCAAGGGCTCAGTGATCACGTTCTACTCGTACAAGGGCGGCACCGGCCGGACGATGGCCCTCGCCAACGTGGCCTGGATCCTGGCCGCCAACGGTCACCGCGTGCTCGCCGTCGACTGGGACCTGGAAGCTCCTGGCCTGCACAGGTTCTTCCACCCCTTCCTCAAGCCCTCCTTACTCCGGGCCACGCCCGGCCTGATCAACCTGATCGACGACTACCGCCGCGAGGCCCTGCGCGATCTGCCGGACCGCAAGCCGGACTGGCACCGCCAGTACGCCCGGGTCCGGCCCCACGCCATCTCCCTGGACTGGCCGTTCCCCGGGACGGGCAGCCTGGACTTCCTGTCGGCCGGGATGCGCCACCGCGACTACCCGATCGTCGGCAACATGGACTGGGACCGCTTCTACAGCAGCTACGGCGGCGGCCAGTTCTTCGACGCGATGCGCGCCGACATGGAGCGCTACTACGACTTCACCCTGATCGACAGCCGTACCGGCCACAGCGACCTCGCCGACATCTGCACCGTGCAGATGCCCAGCACCCTGGTGGTCTGCTACACCCTCAGCGACCAGAGCATCGAGGGCGCCGCCGACATGGCCCAGGACATCCAGGAACGCTACGGCGACAAGGGCATCCGGATCCTGCCGGTCGCCATGCGCATCGACGACGGCGAGAAGGACAAGGTGGACGCGGGCAGGGCACTGGCCCGCGAGCGCTTCGACGGCCTGCCCAGCGGCATGGACCCCGACGAACTCGCCGCCTACTGGGGGTCGGTGGAGATCCCGTACCGCCCCTACTACGCGTACGAGGAGATCCTCGCCCCGTTCGGCGACCCGCCCAAGGTCGCCAGTTCCATGCTGACCGCGTGCGAGCGGCTGACCGCGGCTGTCACCTCGGGCCGGGTCACCTCGCTGCCGGCCCTCAACGAGGTCAAGCGCAGCCAGTACGTCTCGGCCTACACCCGCCGCCGCCCGTTGCCGCCCTCGAAGCTGCTGCTCCAGTACGTCTCCGAGGACCGGATGTGGGTGGACTGGCTGGAGGCGGTGCTGCGCGAGGCCCGCTTCGATGTGGTCTCCCAGGACGTGCGGTCGATGACGACCCTGGAGGTGGGCGCCGAGTCCCTGCCCGGCGGCCAGCACCGGGTGCTCGCCGTGGTCTCCCCCGCTTTCCTCGGCTCCCGCACCGCGCAGGCCGCGTGGGAGGCCGCCGCGCACTCGGGTGGCTCGGCCGAGCACCAGCCGGTCGCGCTGCGGGTCGGTGACGTGCAGCAAATCCCGTACGCCGGCCGGGGCAGCGCCATCGACCTGGTGCGCCTGGACGAGGACACCGCCGCCGGCACCCTGCTGTCCGGTCTGGGCCGTCCCGGCTCCCCGCAGCCGGCCACCCGCCCGCACGGGGTGCGCTTCCCCAACACCAGCACGAGCGTCTCCAACGTCCAGCCCCGCTACCCGTACTTCACGGGCCGTTCGACGATCCTGGAGCAGGTGCGCCGGCAGTTCGTCTCCGGGCCCGGCGGGCTGCGGCTGCCGCAGGTGCTGCACGGACTCGGTGGCGTCGGCAAGACGCAGCTGGCGCGGGAGTACGCCAACCGCTTCAAAGCCGACTACGACCTGGTGTGGTGGGTCGACGCCGAGCAGCCCGACCTGGTCCCGCCCAAGCTCGCCGACCTCGGCCGGCGGCTCGATCCCGGCATCGGCGACGACGTCAACGAGGCCGCCCTGGCCGCGTTACAGGCGCTCCGGGCCGGACGGCCGTACAAAAGGTGGTTGTTGGTCTTCGACAACGTGGAGGACCTGGACCTGATCCTGAACCGGTTCGAAGAGGAGACCGCGCCGGTCCCGGACGAGGTCTACGGGCACCTGCTGGCCACCACCCGTACCAAGCCCGCCTCGACCCAGGTGCAGCCGGTGGAGGTGGAGGTGTTCACGCGGGAGGAGAGCGTCGAGCATCTGACCGGGCGGGTGCCCGGACTGGGGGAGGCGGACGCCACCCTGGTCGCCGAGGCGGTCGGTGATCTGCCGCTGGCCATCGAGGTCGCGGCGGCCTGGCTGGAGGCGACGGCGACGCCCGTCCGCGAGTACATCGAACAGCTGCGCGAGCAGAGCACCAAGGTGCTGTCGGTGAAGGCCGCCGTCGACGCCGTGGAGTATCCGTCGTCCGTGGGTGCCACCTGGAACATCTCGGTGACCCGGCTGCGCCACGAGTCGCCCGCGGCGGCCCGGCTGCTCGAACTGTGCAGCTTCCTGTCCGCCGAGCCGATCTCGATGACCCTGATCGGCTCCGACGCCATGATCAGGGCCCTGCTGCCGTACGACAAGGACCTGCGCGCCCGTTACATGCTCGGCAAGGTCACCCAGGCGCTGAACCGGTTCGCGCTGGCCAAGGTCGACTCCACCGACAACTCCATCCAGGTGCACCGGCTGGTGCAGGCCGCGGTGCGTGACAGCCTGGCCCCCGACGTGGCCGAGGACACCGTCCACGAGGTGCACCGCATCCTCGCCGCCGCCCGGCCGCCCGAGGGCGCGGTGGACGACCCCGTGCAGTGGCCCGGGTTCGAGGTGATCTGGCCGCACCTGGTGCCCTCCAACATCCGCGAGTGCGCGGAGGAGGAACCGCGGCAGCTGATGGTGGACCGCATGCGCTATCTGTGGAAGCGCGGCGAACTGCATGTCGCCCGCACCCTGGGCACCCAGCTCAACGAGTTCTGGAGCACCGAGTTCCCCGAGGCCAACGACGAGCAGATCCTCAACCTCCGCTTCGAACTGGCCAACGTGCTGCGCTCCCAGAGCGAGTACCAGACCGCCCGCGAGCTGGACGAGGACACCCTGAACCGGCAGCGCGACCTGCTCGGGGAGGGCCACCCCACCCTGCTGATCACCTCCGGCAGCGTGGCCGCCGACCTGCGGGCGCTCGGGCACTTCAGCCAGGCGCTCGAGCTGGACGAGCAGATCTACAGCGGGTTCCGCGAGATCTTCGGCGAGGACCACCCGCGCGCCCTCGTCGCCGCCAACAACCTCGCCATCGACTACCGCCTCACCGGGGACAACGCGGCCGCCCGGCGGCTCGACGAGGACACCGTGCGCCGCCGCACCGCCCTGCTCGGCCCGCTGCACCCCTACACCCTGACCACGCGCAGCCACTACGCGCGTGACCTCAGGGAACTCGGGGAGTACGACGACTCGGTGCGGATCCTCCAGGAGGTGCGGGAGTCCTTCGGGCAGGTGCTCAACCCGTACGTCCCCGAAGTGCTGCGGGTCGACAAGTCCCTCGCCGTGTCACTGCGCAGGGCGGGGCGGCTCACGGAGGCGCTGCGGCTGAGCGAGCAGACCTGGGAGACACACGCGCGCTACCGGGAACGCTACGGGCGCTCCATTCCCGAGGAGCTGGCCTGCGGGCTCAACCTCGCCGCGGACTACTTCGCGACCGACCCCGAGCACGGGGCGCGGCGGGCCGTGGATCAGGTGGGCGAGGTGCTCGGGGGGTACCGGAACTCCT
Organism: Streptomyces sp. NPDC048420; assembly: GCF_040651535.1. Classification (NCBI taxonomy): domain Bacteria; kingdom Bacillati; phylum Actinomycetota; class Actinomycetes; order Kitasatosporales; family Streptomycetaceae; genus Streptomyces; species Streptomyces sp. NPDC048420. The sequence continues at coordinate 355,690 of NZ_JBEZKG010000002.1, read as the reverse complement.
TCGGTGTCGAGCATCCGTTCACCATGTACTGCCTCAACAACCTGGCCATGTACCACCGTTCGCTCGGTGAGACGGAGAGGGCCGCCGAACTCGCCGAGCGGGCCCGCTCCTCGCTCGCGGCGGCCCTCGGCGAGGTCCACCCCGCGACGCTCAGCGCGGGCACCGGTCTCGCCAACGCCCTCGCCGACCTCGGCCGCTTCGAGGACGCCGAGCACTGGGAGCGCCTGACCATGACCGGCCTGCGCAAACGCCTCGGCGCCGGGCACCCCGACACCCTCACCAGCATGGCCAACCTCTCGGTCACCCTGCGCACCCTGCACCGCGACCAGGAGGCGGCCAAGCTCCACCAGGAAGCAGAGACCGAGTTGGTCCAACGGCTCGGGGAAACACATCCGCTGAGCGAGGCGACAATCGGGTGGCGGCGGATCGACCGGGATCTGGAGCCGCAGCAGGTGTGAGGTGAGGGAGGGCTCCGCGCGGTTTCCGGTGGGTGCCGCCGATTGCCCTGCCTGCCGCGCGAGTGCCCTGCCCGCCGCACGGTTTCCGGTGGACGCCGCCGATTGCCCTGCCTGCCGCACGATTCCCGCCGGATGCCGCCGATTGCCCTACCCGCCGCACGATTCCCGCCGGATGCCGCCGATTGCCCTACCCGCCGCACGATTCCCGCCGCCGTCACCCCTCCCCGTCCTGGTGCGAGGCCCAGCCGATGAACCGCGTCATGACGCGCAGTGCTCCGAAGTGGGCAGCGTCGTCTGCCACCTCGACCTGGGCGCCGGGGATGTTGCGGCCCAGCCAGCGGGTGTGTTCGACCGGGGCGAAGATGTCCTCGGCGCCGTGCCAGAGGGAGACGGGCGCGGTGATGCCCGCGAGGTCGAAGCCCCAGCCGGTGCTGAAGGCCATGACGTCGTCGACCCAGCCGTCGGCCGAACTGCGCAGCCCCTCCGCGAAGTTGCGCTCCAGCATGGCCTGGATACCGGCGTCGGCGACGATCCGCCGGTCGGACTCGGGCAACCCGCTGCGCATGTCGGCGACGGAGGCCGCCGGGTCCGCGAGGATCGTCATCGACTTCGGCCCCAGCACGGCGGTGAGCCGGTGCCGCCCCGCCGCCGCGTTGACGTAGGCGTGCACATTGGCCTCGGTCATCCCGTCGAACCAGTCCAGGTCGGCGGCGTCCGGCGGCGCGAGCGCCACCAGCACCCCGACCCTGGCCGTGCGCTTCGGCAGCAGCGCCGCACAGGCGAGCGCATGCGGGGCGCCCCCGGAGCGGCCCACGACACCGAACCGGTCGATCCCGAGGGCGTCGGCGATCGCGGCCACGTCCTCCGCCGCCGCGCTCACCGCCCGGCCCGCCCGGCGGTCCGAGTCGCCGTAGCCCGGCCGGTCGAAGGTGATCAGCCGGACTCCCATGCGGTAGAGCACGGACGGCCGCGGGGCCGGACCCAGCCGGCTTCCGGGCGTGCCGTGCAGCAGGAACACCGGGCGCCCGAGCGGATCACCGCGCTGCTCCACGGTGAGCCGCCGTCCGTCCCTCGCGCATATCGTCCACGCCATCGGCAGTCCCCCCACGGCCCGGCGTTGCTGTGACGCCGGCAGCGGAACAACCGGCACCGGCCAGTATGCAGACCGGAGCGGCTGGAGTCATGGCATCGGATCACACCGCCATCAGCGGAGCGTCCTTCTTCCACTTGAGGATCTTGTCGAAGCTCACCACGGCACCGCGGCCCGGTTTGTTGCCGATCTGGACGTGGTCGGCGAGTTCGTGGATGAGACAGAGGCCGCGGCCGTTCTCCGCCTCCATGGGGGCGGGGCGACGGCGCACCGACGGGAAGCCGGGGCCCGAGTCGGTGACCTCGATACGGCACTTCTCGCCGTCCAGGTATGCGGTGACCCGGTACGCCGCCGAGGAGTCCTGCCGGTCGCTCTCCCCGCCGTGCTCCACGGCGTTGGCGCAGGCCTCGCTGAGGGCGAGGGAGAGGTCGTAGGAGACGTCCGGGTCCACCCCCGCGGTCTCCATGGTGCCGAGCAGCAGGCGCCGGGCGAGCGGAACGCTCGCAGCCTCACGCCGCAGATGGAGTGACCACCAGATGCTCATGCTCCAGCCTCCCGGCCGCGGCTCGACATACCGTTACGTATTGCCGCGCGTGCCCGGGTGTAAGCACATCGCCGACGTGATGCCGCCCATATGGGGGATGTGCGGGGCGTGTTCAGCGGTGTATGTGGGGCAGCGCGTACCAGAAGTGACCTTCCGGTCGTACACCCCGTACGTCATCTTGTGGACCTGCCGTATGGCGCCTATAAGGCCAGTGCGATGATGAGCCCGCCATGACTGCCCCCCACGCACGCTCCGGAGGGGATCTCCGGGTTCTGCGGGCCGCGGTGTTCGCCGCGGTCTGCGTCGTGCTGGCCGCGGCCGGTCACTCGATCGCCTCCTGCGCCACCGTTCCGCTGTGGACGCTCGGCGCGGGGTTCCTCGGGGCCGTCCTGGTCGTGGCACCGCTCGCCGGACGTGAGCGCTCGCTGCCGGGCATCGCGACGCTGCTCGCGGTCGGACAGACCGTGCTGCACGTGCTGTTCGGACTGGGGCAGCACGGTACGACGGCGATGGCCTCGATGACGTCGATGTCATCGGCGCAGTCGGCGTCCGGCGCCACGCTGGTCCAGCAGGCGTCCGACGCCACGCTGGTCCAGCAGGCCGCACGGCTGCTGTGCGGGACCACCGCCGCGGCGATCAGCCCGGCACAGGCCCAGAAGCTCCTCACCGACGCACGGCTGTATCCGGGCACACCGGATGCCCCGCACCACGCGACGCAGGCCATGTCCGGTTCCTCCGTCTGGCCGTCCCTGCCGATGGTCCTCGGGCACGTCCTCGCGGCCGTCGCCGCCGGATGGCTGCTGCGGCGCGGGGACCTGGCGCTGCTGCGGCTCGCCGAACTGTCCGCATGCTCGGCGCAGTCGGTCGCGGAGGCGGCGCTCGTACGGTCCCTGCGCGGGGCGCTCGCGCTGGTGCGGGCCCTGCGCGCGGGGCTGCCGGGAGCGCCCGGGACCGGGCCGCGCGCCCCGCTGACGGCGTCGCCCGCGCCGCCCCGACCGCGTACCACGGCACTCCAGCACTCGGTGATCAGGCGTGGCCCGCCGGCCCTCGCCGTACTCGTTCTCGCCGCCTGACGCGACGCGACCACCGCTCCACTTCCCGAGGGACCTGGACATGGGGGCCGCCGTCGTGCGGCACGCGCGTGTGCGCACGCGCATCCCTCTTCACCGGAACCCCTTTTCGAAGCGGAGTGCTCTTCATGAAGGCTTCTCGTCTCGCCGCCACCGGCGCCGTCGCCGCCACCGCCGTCGTCGTCCTGTCCTCCCCCGCGTTCGCGCACGTCAGCGTGCAGGCCGAGGGCACCGCCGCCAAGGGCGGCTACGCGGTCGTGGACTTCAAGGTCCCCAACGAGCGCGACAACGCCTCCACCAGCAAGCTCGAGGTCAACTTCCCGACCGACCACCCGCTCGCCTCGGTCATGCCGGAGCCGATGGCCGGCTGGAAGATCGAGGTCACCAAGTCCAAGCTTGCCAAGCCCCTCGAACTGCACGGTGAGCAGATCACCGAGGCCGTCAGCAAGGTGACCTGGACGGCCACCAGCAAGGCGAACGGCATCCAGCCCGGCTACTTCGAGAAGTTCCCGGTCTCCATCGGCGCCCTGCCCGAGGACGCCGACGAACTGGTCTTCAAGGCGATCCAGACGTACTCCAACAAGGAGGTCGTGCGCTGGATCGAGGTCCAGGAGGACGGCGCGGAGGAGCCCGAGACGCCGGCCCCCGTGCTCGCGCTGTCCGCGGCCTCCGAGGACGGGCACCACGGCTCGGCCGCCGCCGAGGAGGCGGACGCCAAGACCGAGAACGCCGCCGCGACCACCGAGGCCGCCGACAGTGACAGCAGCGACACCACCGCCCGCGTCCTGGGCGTGGTCGGCATCGTGGTCGGTGCGATGGGCGTGGCGTACGGCGTGCTCGCCGGCCGCCGGCGCGGCGACGCCTGACCCTGTTTCGCGGGAAGCGCGCCGGGGTCGTACGGCCCCGGCGTACCCCAAAAACCTTACATCTGGGACATTTCGATATGCGCAAGAAGACGTTCGCCGCGGCCGCGCTGGTCGCCGCCGCCACCCTGACCCTCTCCGCCTGCGGCAGCGGTGACGACAGCTCCTCCCCGGTCTCCGTGGTCTCCGAGGAGGCCGGCTCGGACAAGGCCGCCACGGTCCTCGACCAGCCGTTCGAGAAGCCGGACCTGGTCCTGACCGACACCAAGGGCGAGAAGTACGACCTGCGGGCCGCGACCAAGGGCAGGCCCACCCTGATCTACTTCGGCTACACCCACTGCCCCGACATCTGCCCGCTGACGATGAACAACATCGCCGTCGCGAAGAAGCAGCTGCCAAAGTCCGAGCAGGACAAGCTGACCGTCGTGTTCGTCACCACCGACCCGGGCCGCGACACCCCCACCGAACTCGGCAAGTGGCTCAAGGGCATCGACACCCAGTTCGTGGGCCTCACCGGCGACTTCGCCACCATCCAGGCGAGCGCCCGCACCCTCGGCATCTCCATCGAGCCGACCCACAAGGACAAGAAGACCGGCAAGACCGTCTCGGTGCACGGCACCCAGGTCGTCGCCTTCTCCCCGAAGACCGACAAGGGGTACGTCCTCTACGGCGAGGACGCCACCGTCGACGACTACACCAAGGACCTGCCGAAGATCATCAAGGGGCAGAACCCGTGAGGCGTACGGCGCTGTCGTTCGCGGTGCTCGCCGGCGCCCTCGTCCTCGCCGGGTGCTCGGACTCCTCCGCGGACCTCAGCGTCTCCGGCGCCTACATCCCGCAGCCCGTCTCCGCCGACATGGCCGCCGGGTTCCTCACCATCTCCAACTCCGGTGGCGCGAAGGACGAGCTGACCTCGGTCACCAGCAGCGACGGCGACGTCACCATGCACGAGACCACCGGCGGCATGATGGAAGAGGTGTCCCGCCTCGCCGTCCCGGCCCACGGTCAACTCGTGTTCAAAAGCGGCGCCAACCATCTGATGTTCGACAAGCTGAAGCGCAAGCCCACGCAGGGTGAGACCGTCACCGTCGAACTGCACTTCTCCAAGTCCGACCCCGTCGTCGTGAAGATGCCGGTGAAGTCGGCGACCTACGTCCCGAAGACCGGACACTGAGGGAGGGACCACCTTGACGCAGACCATCGCCCCCCGCGTCCGGACCCTGGTGCTTTTGCTCCTGGCCACCTGCGGCCTGCTGCTGGCCACGGCCGGGCCGGCCTCCGCGCACGCCGCGCTCACCGGCAGCGACCCCCAGCAGGGGGTGGTGGTCGACAAGGCGCCCGACCAGGTCTCGCTGACCTTCTCCGAGAAGGTCGCCCTGTCGAACGACTCGCTGCGCGTCCTCGACCCCAAGGGCAAGACCGTCCAGCAGGGCAAGCCCTTCGAGGTCGGCGGCACGACGTACGCCGTGAAAGTCCACAGCGGCCTGCCCGACGGCACCTACACCGTCACCTACCAGGTCGTCTCCGCCGACAGCCATCCCGTCGCCGGCGCCTACACCTTCTCCATCGGCGCCCCCTCCACCACCTCCGTCTCGGTCTCCGGTGAGACGGCGGGCGGTGGGGTCGTCGGCTGGCTGTACGGCTTCGGCCGCTATATGTCGTACGCCGGTTTCATCGTCCTGGTCGGCGGCGCGGCCTTCGTGCTCGGCTGCTGGCCGCGCGGCGCCGGAGTACGGCCCATGCAGCGCCTCGTCGTCGGCGGCTGGCTCACGCTCACCTCGGCCACCCTGCTGCTGCTCCTGCTGCGCGGCTCCTACACCGGCTCCGGGAAGGTCGGGGACGTCTTCGACCTGGACCTGCTCGGGAACGTGCTCCAGACCAAGACGGGCGCGGCCCTCGTCTCCCGGCTGCTGCTGCTCGCGGCGGCGGCCCTGTTCATCTCCGTGCTCTTCGGGGCGTACGACAAGCGCGACGACGAGGAGAAGCGCGACCTCACCTTCGGGCTCGCGATCGGCGGGACGGTCGTCGCGGCCGGACTCGCGGCGAGCTGGGCGATGGCCGAGCACGCCTCGGTCGGGCTCCAGACGGGCATCGCCATGCCCGTCGACGTCGTCCACCTGCTGGCCGTCGCCGCCTGGCTCGGCGGGCTGACCGCGCTGCTCGTCGCCCTGTACCGCTCGGACGCGCCGATCGAATCCGCTGCCGTACGACGGTTCTCCCAGGTCGCCTTCGGCAGCGTGGTCGCGCTGGTCGCGACCGGGACCTACCAGTCCTGGCGCCAGCTCGGCTCCTGGTCGGCGTTCACCGAGACCACGTACGGACAGCTGCTGCTGGTCAAGATCGGACTGGTGGCGCTGCTGGTCGGCATCGCGTACATCTCACGGCGGTGGACGGCCCAGCTCGCCGACACCGTCGTACGGCAGAACAAGCGGGCACCTCAGAAGGAACGGGTGGGCGCGAAGGCGGGTGGCGCCAAGGGGGGCGGTGCGGCGAAGGGGGCCGATGCGGAGGGTGCCGGTTCCAAGGGTTCGGGGTCGAAGGGTTCGGGCTCGAAGGGGATCGCTTCGAAGAGTTCCGGCTCGAAGGGCACCGGTTCCAAGACGTCCGGTGAATCCAAGCGGGCCGCTCAGCTCGCTCGGCAGCAGGCCGCGATGGACACCGCCCGGCAGAAGCGGTCTCGGGACGCCGATCCCCACCGGTTCGGGCTGCGCCGCTCGGTGCTCGCCGAGGCGGGGGTCGCGGTCGTCCTGCTGGCTGTCACGACCGTACTGACGCAGACCGAGCCCGGCCGTACGGAGGAGGACGCCAAGGCTGCCAAGGCCGCCGCCTCTTCCTCCTCTTCCTCGTCGTCGGCGGCCGGTTCCGGGGCGGTGACCCTGGACATGTCCTTCGACACCGGCGGCACGGACGGCAAGGGGGTCGTGACCGTCGACTTCGACCCCGCGCGCGTGGGCGGCAACGAGATGCACGTCTACGTCCAGCGGCCCAACGGCCGTGCCTTCGACATCCCCGAGGTGAAGGTCGCCCTCACCCTGGAGGCCAAGAAGATCGGCCCGCTGGCCGTCACCCCCGACCACATCGCCACCGGCCACTGGTCGGCGAGCAACGTGCAGATCCCCATGGCGGGTGACTGGAAGGTCGCGGTCACCGTCCGGACCTCCGACATCGACCAGACGACCGTCTCCAAGAACGCGCAGATCGGCTGAACCGCACCATGGCTGAACACTCCAGTCCCGTCACCGGCACCGAAGAGGGCGACTCCGGGGAGGGGGGTACGCCCGAGGAGGGCGCGTCCACGAAGCGGGCGGGCGCTGCGGAGGGGCAGGCGCGGAAGAGAGGGGCCGCTGCCGAGGGGCGAGCGTCCAAGACGGGTGCCACTGGCAAGGGGCAGGCACCGAAGCCGGACGCCGCTGCCGAGGGGCAGGTGCCGAAGGCGGACGCCGCCGCCACGGGGCGAGCGTCCAAGACGGATGCCACTGGCAAGGGGCAGGCACCGAAGCCGGACGCCGCTGCCGAGGGGCAGGTGCCGAAGGCGGACGCCGCCGCCACGGGGCGAGCGTCCAAGACGGATGCCA